>CANHCV010000030.1 GCA_947459245.1 Bacteroidota bacterium | reverse complement strand
GGTTCGCGTATCGTTTTGAGATTTAGCTGCGTTACCGGGAGAAACCGGGGTAGAAGCCCATGCTGGGTGGAATCCGGCGCGGGAAGTGTATTTGTACGGAGCGAAACGTCCGCCCAACATGCTTTCCCAAAATTGGTTATCGTCACCAGCGTCATCGCCAGGAGAAACCCCTGAAGTAATCCAGTTCAACGGAGAACCAGGCAAATCTTGGTCTTGAACAAAGTTCAACCAACGTCCGCCGTTTTGGTCGATGCTGCCTTCGATAACCGGATTGTACTCTTTGCTAGCGCCGGAAGCTGCTCCGGGGGGAGCTGGTTGGTTGTTGATCAATACACTCAATCCCAAGTTGCGGAATTCAATGAATCGACCAGAAGCATCGAACGAAGAATCTTGCAACAATTGCTCGTTGGGATTGCTGATCGCCGCATCGGAAAGAATGCGCTGTCCGTTGTACTCGATGTACCATCTTGAATTGTTGGTTACCGCAGCAGGATTGCCGATGGTGCCTTCGTACATACTCAAAATCATTTCTCCGGTAGGAACTTTCTTGGGATCAACCACGCGAACATTCACAGGACCAGCATTTTTCTTGTAAGTGATCGATGGAGCAAAGTTGTTCAACAAAATCTCATCGCGAGATTCATCGCTGATTTCCAATGAGGCGCCGCCGTTACCAATGCCTTCCAAGCGGGTGATCGACGGTTGGTCGCCCCAGCCGGAATTCAAGGTCATTCCACCAAACTCAGAAGAAGTTTTGTGAGGAATACCTGAAATGACTTTTACGTTGGCCCTACCTGCAAAATATGGACGTGATTGACCTGTTTTGGTTTGCCAATCGTAAGGAGCATATCGGTTTTGAGCGTAGGCAATGACGTAATAATAGTAGATTTTGTGGTTAATAACCTTGTCGGAGGTTGTTGCGAAAGCATCTTTGGTAACATCGATGGAAAGTTTAACGCCTTCGTTGGCTCCTTTTACCATCACTTTAGGAAAGTCAATTCCCAACGCAGGGTCGGTAACGTAATTTACCAAGGTAGAAACGGTGTCTTTGATATCGCACTGATAAACCAACCTCGATTTGGAAAGGTCTTCGAGCTCACCGGTTGAAACGGAGGGGTTGATGACTTGGTAAACCAGGAATCCTTGGAATTGGTAAACGCTATCACGGGTTACGCCTTTTAAACTGGGATCAACCTCACGGTAACGGAGTTTGTAGTTGTTTGAGGTTGGTTTGTACACCAAGTTAAGGGTGAGTTTTTGATCGAGTTCAACCACATCCACATCCGGCGCATCCGGTCCTTCCAAGGTTTTAAAACAGTTGTCGAACAGCGCCTGAGCTTTGGTATCGGCCTGCAACAAAAGGTTGAACGAGCCGGTGGCCCCTCCAGAACTTGCTCTTGCCCAGACCACCCCAATGGTGATGTAATTAACCGCTCCAGGTTTCAACGTGAAGGGGCCGCCGGCTTGAACGAAACGACGGTCGGCAGGAGTGTTTCCAGCGGCAACCTCGTCCCAAGAAGAGGGCGGGGGCGTTGGCCGTTGGCAATTTCCTCCTAAACTCCAACCGTAAGTCATGTCCGACGCACCTGGGAACATCATATCTGCAGCCAAGTTTGTTGCACCATTAGATCCCGGATATCCATTTCCACCGTAAATCATCCGTACACCATCTTTCCATTTTCCAGTCATGTAATTGTAGGCATGGGTAGCTTGAGACGGTTCTCCAGTAACCGATCCATCTCCATTGTAATACACAAAACGCGACATGATCATGCGTTCGGTTTTTGCTTCTGCATCGCAACTGAAGGTGTCAATTTCATCCACCAAACAATCGCGGTCGTCGTCCAAACCATTGAACGCATCAGAAAACGGACCTTCAAAATAATCGATACCAATGCTTGGAGGATTGAGACCATAACCCAAAACACCTTCATCGTCGTTATCGCCATTGTAGCAAATGCCTAGTCCTCGTGGAACATCGCAACCCACGTAATCGTCGGCATAGTTTCCAATATCGGTATCTACCCATTGCCCCATGAAGGTTGAATCCAATCGAATGGAGGACCGGTTGAGGAGGGTATGCTGGTAGAAGGTCATGTTATTCAGCTCATCATTGGAGGCATACGCAAAAGCTTCTGTTTGAATTTCAAGGCCAATGGGTGTTGCACCTCCACCTCCGGTATTGCCTTTGTCGTTGTACACCATCCAAATGGATTGGTCACCGCGAATTTTAGGGTAATCGCCTTGAATGGGATTGTAATTTCCATCTTGATCAACATCCACGAAAGGGGCAAGGTAAAAGGCTTGATTTAAAGCAGGATCTCCGTGTGCTGGCCAATCCATAAAAACGGAGGGGGGGGTGTATCCAGGAACCAAACCACCACCGGGAAGGGTATTGGATTTATGTTCGTCGATTTGCGCCTTGGTGAGTTTCCAATGTTTGTCGTATTTCAAGCACTCGCTGTTGAAAGCGATGGCGGCACCGTCGTTGGTGAGCGGCCCCGGCCAGAAGGCAACCCCTAGGGTGGAAGCTGATCGGTAGGTTTGGGCCGAGGACTTTAATTGCTTTCCTGCATCGATTCCACCCACCCAAATGGCACCGGCATACAACGAGTGTTTGCGTGGGTTGGTTGAGTTGGCCGGCAATTTCGGAATTTCATAACGGGCAGAATTTAAATCCCAAAACATATCGCCACCGCCTAAGATGGTGGTTCTTACGTTGTTAATATCAAGATTGGTTCGTGCTGTTGATGGATTGCAATTGGCTGCAAGCTTATTGATTCTTGAACGATGCCATGGAGAGAATTTTTGGTATCCCTCAAATTTTGGTTCTGCAGCTTGGGTGAAAATGCAAATAAATATTCCTACAATAAATCCTATTTTCCGTTTCATGATGATTGGGTTAACGGGCAAAAGTAAGAAATGAAGTTAAAATTACCGAAACCAATCTGCAGGGTAATGCCCATTCGAGGCTTCTTCAATCAGGTACAAATAAACAATTCCATCCGTCTTCGCAATCGATTTTGCCTCTTTCATGGCCCATTTGAGGTCATTTTCTGAGACCTTCTCACATCTAACCCGATCGTTAGGAAGAAGAAAGAAGCCATGAAAAAAATGAGGTTGAATGCACAAAAACTCATTGGTTTTAATCTGTTTAAAATTCTTATTTGCTTGGATTTCTTGCAAATAACTTGGGAAAACGATGGAAATGTTCTTCCTGTTTTTTATGGCCACTTTTCGTTGGATGATGCTCCACGAAAATGCGGGAATGGCTACATCCAACGGAATCGGGTAATTGGTTTGTTTCAGATACCGTTGAACCTCCCCTTTTTCCCACAAGAGAGGCTTTTCGGGTTGATTCAAACTTCCCGTTTGGTACATCATCAGCAATCCGTGATCCGTTGGAGGAACGCCATAAACGCGTGGGTTCGCAAATTGGGATAAACGGATGGTTGCTGAAATTTTTTTGTTCTGCAATTTTGCCTTCATGTGTTGAATCAGTTCGAAGTAATTCTCTTTTGTACCTTTCCCCCAATCAAAATCAAGAAGGATTTCTTTGGATTTTTGATGTCCAATTTCCATCTGCTGAATCAAAGAAACAATTTGGTTGGAAAGCTGAGGAAGTTGGGATTTTGGAGTTTTTTCCAATACTTGCCGCTGGATAAAAACCGCAGCAGATTGAAGCGGAAGGTTTTTCGGTAAGCTTGCAACGGCTGTAGGAATGGCTTGGTTGTTCTTCCACGTTACGTCGAAATAACGAAGCATCCACGCAGTATGATCACTCAAAGAATCGGAATACCGAATTTCTTTGGGAAGGTGATGAAACGAAGTAGACCAATGAATAACGCCTATTTTGTTCTCATTGCAGGAATAGAGAAAAAAAGAAAGGATTAGGAACCGAAGGATTGGAACCATTCGTAGATTTTTTCTTGAGACCGCAACGGCGGTAATTCGTTCATTTGATAATCGTTTTCGTAGTTGCGGTGAATGATTCGCGCTTTTTGGTTGTCGTTCAATTGCCATTGAATCATTTGCCAAATTTCTTCTTTCAACGATTCCTGGAAAATGGGAGTCGTAACTTCTACTCGAAAATCGAGGTTGCGCAACATCCAATCGGCAGAACCCAAAAAGAACAACGGATTTCCTTGATTGGCGGTGATGAATACTCGGGAATGCTCCAAAAAACGATCGATGATGCTAATCACGGAAATGTTGTCGCTCATTCCTTTTACACCGGGAACCAATCCGCAGGTTCCGCGTATGATGCATTGAATTTTCACTCCTGCGGTACTCGCTTGATACAACTTCCGAATGATGCCATCGTCGACCAAATTGTTTACTTTAACGATCATCCAAGCTTCCTTGCCCTCTTTCGTGGCTGCAATTTCCTTGTCGATCAAATCGATGATTTTTCTTCGAGTATTGAATGGAGATACCCAGAGGTTTTTAAAAGTAGCACGTTCGTAATTGTTCTGGAGGAATTTGAAAACCTTTTCAACTTCTTTGGTGATTCGAACATCGGAAGTGAGTAAACTGTAATCGGTGTAAACTTTGGCGGTATTCTCGTTAAAGTTTCCTGTTCCTACGTGAGCAAACAACGTATCTTTTCCTTGTTCCTTTTTTCCGATGAGGACCAGTTTGGAATGCACTTTTAATCCGGGAACACCGAAGATGACCTTCACACCAGCTTCTTGCAAATGGTTGGCCCAAAAGATGTTGTTTTCTTCATCGAAACGAGCTCGGAGTTCCACCACAACCACCACCTTTTTCCCATTGCGAACGGCGTTTTCCAAGGCATTCACCACTTTCGAGTTCGAAGCAACGCGGTACAAATTGATGTAAATGAAATTCACCTTGGGGTCAATGGCTGCTTCCCGCAACAAATCAATCAAATGGTCGAAACGTTGGTAAGGATAGGAAAGAAGTACATCTTTCTGAGTCAGCACCTGTAAAATGGATCTTTTCCCTTCTAAATCGGGATGGGTTTGAGGGATCAATTTCGGATAAACCAACTCTTTTCTCCCCAAATCGGGGAATTTGGTAAAATCGCGCATGTTGTGGTACCTCCCCGATGGAATGATGTGTTCCGCCTTGTCAATACCAATCCTTCGCAACAAATGATTCAATAAAATTCGGGGAATGTCGCGGTCGTAAACAATGCGAATGGGGTCGCCTAACTTTCTACGCTCCAATCCTTTGGAAATCTTTTCTATGATTCCCGTTGAAATATCATCTTCAATATCTAACTCGGCATCTCGGGTGATTTTAAAAGAATACGCCGTTAGCGAATTGAATTCAAAGATCACAAAAATCTCAGGTAAATACAGTCGAATGATATCGTCGATGTACATGAGGTAGGTTTTCCCTTTTTCTTCTGAGGGTAAAATAACCAAACGATTGATCGAGGTTGGAATTTCAATCAAGGCATACTTCGATTTCATTTTCGTGTCCTCCAGCATCACAGCAAGGTAGGGAGCCTTGTCGTTCAGGGTTGGAAATTCACGCTTGTTGCTCAACATCAGGGGAACCAAAAACGGACGAAGTTGATTGCTGAAGAATTCACGTACAAAATCAATTTGGTAGGGAAGCAATTGGGTTTCATTCAAAATGTGAATGTTTTCCTTTTTCATGGCTTCCATCAACGTTTGATAGGTTTTGGTGTAATCTTCTTGTTGGCCAATGGTCAACTTTTGAATGCGCTTCAGCAACTCTTCAGGATCCATATCGAAATCCGTATTCAGCTCTTCATCGTGCACCAATCGGTGGAGAGAAGCGACCCTTACCTTGAAGAATTCATCGCGATTGCTGGAGAAAATGCCTAAAAAACGCAGACGTTCCACCAAAGGAACGGTGGGGTCGTTGGCCTCCTGAAGTACGCGATTATTGAACGATAACCACGTGATATCACGGTTGTTTTTCCTTGTTTTGTGTTGTTGTGCCATAAAAAATGCCAAACAAAGTTCGGCATTTTTTTTAGGTTTGATCTATTTTTTATCGTTAGATATCGGAAAATTAACTTAGCCCATGTTGTGGAATACCGACGTTACATCGTCGTCTTCTTCAATTTTATCGATGAGTTTATTCATTTGTGCTGCAACGTCATCACTCACTTCTTTGATCACGTTGGGCAAACGTTCAAATTCGGCGGAAACGATTTCGATGCCGCGTTCTTCGAGGGCTTTTTGCATGCTTCCAAAGTCGGTAAACGCGGTATAAATTACCAAATTTTCATCTTCCAAACCGATGTCTTCCAAACCGAAATCGATCAGCTCGAATTCCAATTCTTCCATGTTTTGGCCTTCTGCGGCGATTTTAAAAACCGCTTTTCGGTCGAAAATAAAATCGAAAGCTCCTTGGCTAGCGAATTCACCCCCGTGTTTGTTGAGGTAGGAGCGAACGTTGGCAACGGTGCGGGTGGTGTTATCGGTAGCACATTCAATGATGATGGCTACTTTCCCAGGGCCATATCCTTCGTAAACCACTTCTTTGAAAGATTCTGCATCTTTTCCGCTTGCTTTTTGAATGGCACGTTCAACATTGTCTTTCGGCATGTTGGCCGCCTTAGCATTTTGGATAGCGATCCTTAATTTGGAGTTGGTCTCTGGATTGGTACCACTTTCTTTAACCGCCATGGAGATTTCTCTGCCGATTTTGGTAAAGACTTTTGCCATTTGCGCCCAGCGCTTAAACTTTCTTTCTTTTCGGAATTCGAACGCTCTTCCCATATTTTTTTGATAAAAAAACGGCTTGATAAATCAAGCCGTATAAGGTTTTTGAATTAGAATTATTTACCTAAAACTTCGGCCATTTTCTTTCCAATTTCAGCTGGAGAAGAAACCACGTGGATGCCACATTCGGCCATGATTCTCATTTTTGCTTCTGCGGTATCGTCGCTTCCGCCAACGATGGCTCCTGCGTGACCCATGCGGCGTCCGGGAGGTGCTGTTTGTCCGGCGATGAATCCAACCACTGGCTTGGTTCCGTTTGCCTTGATCCAATGAGCAGCTTCAGCTTCCATGCCTCCACCAATTTCACCAATCATTACAATTCCGTCGGTGTCGGGGTCGTTCATCAACAATTCCACCGCTTCTTTCGTTGAAGTCCCAATGATCGGGTCTCCACCAATTCCAATGGCGGTTGATTGACCGAAACCTAATTTAGTCAATTGATCAACTGCTTCATAGGTAAGGGTTCCTGATTTAGAAACAACTCCAATGCGGCCAGGGGTGAAAATGAAACCGGGCATGATGCCTACTTTAGCACCACCGGGAGTCATTACTCCAGGGCAATTGGGCCCAATTAAACGGCAATCTTTACCTTGAAGGTATTCCTTCGCATAAATCATGTCTTTGGTTGGAATCCCCTCGGTAATGCAAACGATAACCTTGATTCCTGCATCGGCAGATTCCATGATGGCGTCAGCAGCGAAAGCTGGTGGAACGAAGATGATGGAAACATCTGCGCCTGTTTTTTGAACAGCTTCGGAAACGGTATTAAAAACCGGACGATCGAGGTGGGTTGATCCTCCTTTTCCGGGAGTAACACCACCAACCACGTTGGTTCCGTATTCAATCATTTGAGATGCATGGAATGTACCTTCTGATCCGGTAAATCCTTGAACGATAACTTTGGAGTTTTTTCCTACCAATACTGACATGGTGTAATTTTTAGTGGTGCAAATTTAAGGGATAAAAGGCGTTATGAAAAATTATTTACTTGGATTTTTCCCAACGTCAGGCAGTTGAAGTTCATTGTTCAACAAGATTCGTGCATCTCGAGAAAATTCGCTTTTTGGAAACAAAGAAACCAGTTTTTGGAAAGATTTCTTGGCCTCATCTTTTTTACCTTGCTCCATTTGCATGTTTGCTATGAAAAAGAGGGCCACATCGGCTTTGTTGAAGTTGGGGTAGTTTTGGATCAAGGTTCCCAACGTTTTTTCGGCATCGGCATACCGTTCCAGCGCCCGTTGCAAATCTGCCCCTTTCAGGAGAAGGTTGGGCGATTTGGCGCTGCAAGGATGCTTGTGCGCAAATTCCAAACATCCGTCGGAAAGGCTTGATGCAAAAATGGGATTGAAATTCTCTTGATTCAACGCCATCATGCTATCGATGCGACGGAGATTACCCAAATCATTTTCAACCAATTTTTTCAATTTCAATTCAAAAGCAGCTTTTTTATTTTTTGCATCGGAATCACCGCCTTCTGCTAATACCGAATAACCATTCAGAATTTCCAAGGCGGTAGAATCGTACCCTTTGTTCGGGTTGGATTGCCATTGTTGTTCCATGGCAAAAATTTCGGTGCTTGATTTTTTTGATTCGCAGGAGGCGAAAAACAAAACCACTAAAAAAACGGGAAAGAGGAATCTCATGCTGCAAATTTATTTCTTTTCCTTCACTTTTCCCGATGTTTCTTTGCAAAGTGATTACCTCGCGAGCCATTTCCATTCGAGCAACGCCATTTTCAGACTCCAGCATGGTCTGCTTGTTTTTTACCGAAACCCACGGACCATTGTCGTTTCTGATCCCCAGTGTTCGAAAGGCCAAAGCGAAAATCACTACCGCCATGCTTCAACCTTTGGCGAGAATGGAAATTACGTTTTCCTTCAAAAAAACAGGCTCACTCAACCGAATCAATGAGCTCAATCCCATCTCCTCGGTTTGGGATTTTCATCCCGAACACGGTGTTTCTCGGTTGTTCATTTCAGAAATTCTTTCCAAATCAATCCGAGATGAATTGAAGGATGAGCCGCTTTTCCAATTTGTTTGGAATGGAATGAACGAGCAACCCTACGCCGAGGTGGCTTTGCAAACTGCAGCGAAATTGACTGAATATTTGGGTTTTATTCCCGATTTAGATACGTACGAACCCGGTGCTCGGTGGGATCTAAGGGAAGGCCGGTTCTCCAAGGAAATTTTGCATCCCTATTATTTGCAAGAAGGACTTTCGGCCGTTCTCATTCGATGGTTTTTGGGAGAAAAAGAATTGATGATAACTGCAGATGAACGCAGCCGGATGTTTCAGGCCATCATGGACTATTACCGGCTGCATTTGCCTTCTTTTTCCGAACCTAAATCTTCGGGATTGTTGCTCTCCTTTTAAAAATCGAAGATGATTCCCAAAGCAGGAAGGAGAGTTCCTGCCGTATTTTGAATTTCTTTCAATTGGTAACGTGGTGGATTGCCCCCCGGATTGGCAATGATTTTGTTGCCATTCGCATCCGTTGCAACATTGAGGAAGGGCTGCCCAGCAACTTGGTAATTGGTAGCATTCTGAATATCGAAATACAAATTCAAGCTGTACTTATCGAAATTGAATTTTTTATCGATTCGGAAATCCAACTGAAGCGTATTCTGAGAACGCAGCGAATTCAAGCGGTTATAATCCAAAATTCCTTGTCCGGTAACATCCCAAACACTCACCAAAGAAGATGTTAGGGTGTCGTACGGGGTGAAAGGAGTGCCGCCGATGTATCGGAAACGAACGCCTACTTCCCAGTTTTTCTTGAAGGTTTTTCCGGTGGTTACGGTTAACAAGTAGCGGTTGTCCCAAGCCGATGGCTTGTATTCGTTGTTTCTTCCTGAAAATTCGCTTCGCACCAATGTGAACGCCATGATGCCGTAAAAACCTTTGTACATGCGTTGCTGAAGCAGGAATTCCAATCCATAAGAACGTCCGAAGGCAATGCTGGAAACGGGGGTATTTCCAATGACACCGAAGTCGGTTCCAACGTTGGCCAAACAAATGCTGTCGTTCAAATCAAACGGATATTGGCTGTATTTTTTGTAAAAACCCTCAACGGAGGCTTTGAAGTTTTTGGTGGTGGTGTAGTCGAAACCAGCAACATAATGATGGTTTTTCAAAAACTGAACATCGTTTTGCTGGTTCACTAAATTGCCCGAACGATCACGGTATCCCAAAATGGTGTAAGAGGGCAATTGGTAGTAAATGCCGGTATTCGCATTGAAATTGATGCGATCGGTTAATGCATAACTCAACGATAAGCGCGGAGATGATTGCTTCCACAGCTTTTTCATGGATTCAGAATAGTCGTTTCCGTCTAAACGGAAACCAGCACTCAGCAACAAACGGCTGTTCAATACGTAGCGGCTTACCTGACCAAAGGCTGCGTATTTATTGAACTTCAATTCTCCTTCAAAATTGATCGTAGAAACCTGTCCGGCAATGGTTCGCTGTTGGAACGTTTTGTTGTAGTAACGCACCCGCTCTAATCCTACCCCGTAATTGATTTTGAAACCTTTGGAAGTGATGTTGTTTTCGTAACGAAACTTGTTTTCCGATTCTTGAGAAAGGTAATCGGTAAGTTTGGCTTTGGCTTCGTCGTTGTTCTCGAATTTGTAAATGCTGTTGTTCAGCATATTCCGGCTCAATACAAAAGTTTGATACCCGTTTTTTCGGTACTTCTTGTAAACCAAACCGTTGGTGTAATTCCATTGCGTGTTTACGGGAAGATAGCCGAGGATGTAACGTTGGTCTTCGGTTTCGTTGGCTGCTAAATTCAAGTTGAATTGATCAACGGCACCGAGGCCAATGAAGTACATCTCGCTGTTGTTTTTGAACTTGTATTTTACCTTGGTTTGAAAATCGTTGTAGGTGGGCAGAAAGGGCAATCCCAAAGCCGAAAACAAAAATTGCAAATACGATCTTCTGGCCGATAGGAGGTAGGAAACTCGTTTGTTTTTCCCCAACGGACCTTCGCTCAACAATCCAAAATCAGAAGAACCCATGGCAAATCGGAAGGCGTTTTTGTCGTCTCTTGCTTCTTTCTGCTTGAATTCCAGAACGGAAGAAAGGGTGTTTCCTCGGTTTGCTGGGAAGGCTCCCGAGTAAAAATCTACTTCTCGAATAAGATCTACGTTGATCAACCCAACCGGTCCGCCCGATGCGCCTTGGGTAGCGAAGTGATTGATGTTGGGCACCTCAACGCCATCCAAAAAGAATCGGTTTTCGTTCGGTGCACCACCACGAATGATGATATCGTTTCGGAAAGCAACGCCGGAAGCAACCCCCGGAAGGGATTGAATGGCTTTTGAGATGTCGCGATTTCCACCGGGGTTGCGTTGAATTTCGGCTGCTCCAATGGAACGAAGCGACAACGGGCTTTCTTCTTTTCGTTCAAACGCATTCGCTCGAATATCTACCCCTTTTCCATCCACTACATTTTCCTCCAACTCGATGTTCAAAATGGTCGGACGAGAACTGTAAACCTGAATATCGGCAATGGTTTTCGTTCTAAATCCAACAAACGTAACTTTAAGGGTGTAGAAACCCGGATTGAGGTTCGGAATTTGATATTTTCCATCTTCCCCAGAGTTAACTCCAATGGTGGTTCCTTGGATGGAAACGGTTGCGAATCCTACCGCTTCATTGTTTTTGGCATTGGTGATGGTTCCTCGAATAATTCCCTTGCTTTGGGAAAAGCCGGCCAAGGTGGAGCCGAGCAATAGCGTGAAAAGAATAAATCTCATAAAATGACTTTGTTCAACAATAACACAGGGTTCTTGAAAATTGTTTAAACAAAAATTTTACTTAAACCAGACAGATGGATGAAGAAGAAGTGAAAATTGAGTGGTTTTTCCGGCGAGGGCGAAGGGTACACGAGCCAGAGCAAATTCGAATCGTTTGGTTTTCAAGGCGAAACCAAACGAAAATCCGGTGAAACCTCCTTTGGTTGGCAAGGTTAATTCTCCTCTGCGAAGGGCATTGTAACCCATTCTAGCTTGAAGATTTTTTGAAAGATTGAGTTCCGCACCAAAAGTAAAATGTCGGAAAACTTTATCGAAGGTGTAGTTTTTTTCGGGTTCAGGTTCGGTACTCCCAAGGGTTTGGGTAACCGGATTGTAATAAGGGTCGGCAGGGTCGTAGTACCTCAAATTCCAACGGGTGAGGTGCTGAGCACCAATTTGAAAACGGAGGGGGAGGTGTTCCAGTTTTTTGGAATAGGCGATTTGCAAATTAGCGGGAATGGATTCTCTTGCACTTCCAGCAGCTCCGAGCATAACTCCGGCCTGATCGAGTACCGCCGCGAAGGTTGCATTTTTTGCGGTATCGTTGTAAAAAAATCCGAGTTGGGCGCACAGGCCTGCATAATGGTAAAATCCATAACTTGCGCCCAAGTAACGCAATCCCATGCCGCCACTCCACTTGTTGGAAAGGGTTTTGTTCCAACCCAGTTGCACGGCGGTTTCGTTCCCCGTAAAGGTTCCGGTAGCATTTCCGGTAATGTCGGTGGTTTCAAATTCGCCGGCTTGGAAAGAATGCAGATGGATGGAAAAGGTTTGTTTCTTGAATTTTATTGCGGAGGAAACGTGGGAAATGCCGGCGTCCGATAAAAAGTTGTGATGGGAGAGGGAAAGTTTTCCCACCATGGATGGGTTGATCAAGGCCGGATTTTGGAAAGCGGCGGCGGGGTCGTTGGATGGAATTCCGATGCCGATTCCGCCAAAAGAAGAGATGGCCGCATTCGGCGCGTTTTGGGTGAAGGCGAACGGAGAGCGGCCACCGGTTTGCCCCAGGCCAGAGAGTGAAATCAATAGAAGAAAAAGTGGGGCAAACTTCATCCAAAAATATTTTCAGAAAAACGAAAACCGGAATAGTTTTTTTTGAGGAAACCCATCAGCTTTTGAGATTGGGTGGGGGAAACTTCTTCGTAAAAAAAATATTTTCTGCCCATCCCTTCCAAATGAATCCAGTGTTTTTCAGGAGTCAGAAAAATTCCCGACGTTCCTTTGGTTTTTCCAACACCAATGGTTTTTAACGAGTCAGGTGAAATCATTCGTTCTTTGTTTCCTCCAATTTTTTTCCATTGGATGATGATGTTTTGGTGCTCATCCTGAAAAATATTCACTTCTGAAACAAAGAGTTTTTTGTAAGATAATGATAAAACGATGATGATGGCAATGAGTGTAATGTTTTGAATGAGAACGTGTTGAGACGGAGGGGCAAGGAATTGAATGAGGGTTGGAATAGCTGCAATTGCAAGGACACCAACAACGACCAGGTAAATGGAAATTCCCCATTCGGTGCTTTTGAAATGAAAGGTTGGTTTGGAATTCATTTTTTTAAAATCAACGCCAAATTTCCGAGAAAAATTGCGAAATTTGAGAAAATTTTTTTGACATGAAAATTATTCTTTGGGGAATCGGGATGTTGCTTTCGGTAGTGAGTTTCTCCCAAACCATTTCTGCAGCCAGATCAGCTGCAATTGGATCAACCGTAACGGTTACAGGCATTGTATTGAACGGGGCGGAATTAGGGCCTATTCGTTACATTCAAGATGCAACGGGAGGCATTGCCGCTTACTCTTCCAGCATGCTAACCAACATTCTTCGCGGGGATAGTGTTACCGTTTCAGGAGTAACCAAACAGTACAACAATTTGTTAGAGATTGATCCGGTTTCTTCAGCGGTGAAGCATACTTCCGGGAATGCGCTTCCAGCGCCAGCAGCACTTCCAACAGCTACCCTTTATTCCGAAGCCTACGAAAGTCAGTTGGTTCGGTTAACCAACGTAACTTTTTCTGCAACGGGAACCTTTACTGGAAATACCAATTACAACGTGATCGCCAACGGTTCACCGGCGGTGGTTCGGGTTGGCTCTTCCACCAACTTGGTTGGAACGCCCATTCCTAGCTCCATCGTTACACTAACCGGTATCATGAGTCAGTTCAGTTCCTCCAATCCGTCAACCGGTTACCAAATGTTGTTGCGGGACTTGAACGATATCACTTTTGGTGGTGGTCCCATTTTTACGACGGATTTGATTCAGCGAAACATTGCGCCAACGTCTTTTGATATTTTCTTCAAAACCCAGCGCAATGGAAATACCTTGGTATTCTATGGAACGACTCCGGCCATGGGTCAATTGGTGTCATCCTCAACCTTAGATACCAATCATTTGGTAACGCTTTCTGGATTAAACCCTGGAACCATTTACTACGTTCGCGGCGCTTCGGTTGACGCTCAAGGCGATACTTCGTGGTCATCTCGCAAGCCATTTGTTACAGCATCTACCTCCAGCGGAAAGATTTTGGCATATTTCAACCAACCGTCAGATGCAAGTGTTGCTTGGCCTAATAACCCAGCTGTTTATTTGAATCGCTCGGTGGATGATACATTGATTGCCTACATCAATCGCGCTAAATCAAGCATAGATATCTCCATCTACAACTGGAACAGTACCAACACTTCCGATATCGCTGCTGCAGTGAATGCAGCCCACAATCGAGGAGTTCGTGTACGTGTTGTGATTGATGGTACTACCGCCAACGTAAGCATTGCGTCCTTGAATTCAGCCATTCGAGTAGTTCGAAGAAATACCATGCAAGGAATCATGCACAACAAATTTGTTGTTTTTGATGTAGATAGTCCACAATTGGCTACCGTTTGGACGGGTTCGACCAACTGGACTGAGCAGCAAATGAATTTAGATTGCAATAACGTGGTTGTGTTTGAAGATCAATCTTTGGCACGCGCATTCACCTTGGAGTTTGAAGAATTATTGGCCGGAACTTTTGGGCCAAGTAAAACGGATAATACACCAAAGAATTTCAATCTAAATGGAACCTTGGTGGAATTGTTCTTCTCCCCGAGCGACGATGTAGAAAATCGCATTCGCGAAGAAATCCGCACGGCCGATTCAGACATTGAAGTAGCTGTGATGCAGATGACCCGCACTTCGCTTTCGGGTGAAATGATCGGTCGTTTCAATGCGGGTGTTTTCGTAGCTGAGGTGGTAGATGATACTTCCCAATCGGCCTCCGCTCCTTTTTTGGCTTTGAAAAATGCTTCGCCCATCATGGCTCCACGCATTTTGAAGTGGGCGGGCAATGGAATCATGCACCATAAATTCATGATTGTTGATCAGAATAAACCCAATTTGGATGCGTTCGTGTTAACCGGTTCCCACAATTGGAGCTCCAATGCCAATTTCAATAACGACGAGAATACCGTTGTGATTCACGATCCTAAAATTGCCAATCAGTTTTTTCAGCATTGGTTGTACATGTACAAGCTCAGTGGTGGAACCCAATTCATCACCAAAACCAATGAATTGGAAACATCAACTTCCATGGTTTATCCCAATCCATCTCAAGGAGAGTTAACCGTTCAATGGGGAGAAAGTGGAAAGCAATGCGAGGTTTCAATTGTTGATCTAACGGGAAAAATCATCTTCCAAAAAAATATTCTAGGAAGAGAAACCCTCACCTTGCCCGCAACGGGAGTTTATTTTGTTCGTTTCTCGGACGGGTACAAATCGGAAGTTAAAAAAGTATTGATTCAAAAATGAGTGCTTTAAAGGTTACTGAAACGGCCAAAGCTGAATTGATCCGATTGGTTGGCTTGGAGAAAGATGCAGCCAAAATGCTGAGGGTAGGGGTGAAAGGTGGCGGATGCAGCGGATTGTCGTACATCTTGGATTTTGATTGCGCAACCGAGCAAGATAAAGTGGTGGAAGTGGATGGGTTGAAAATCTTGGTGAACAAAGCCCATGAACTTTATTTGGCAGGAACAACCTTGAATTATGAACCCGGACTCGGGAATCGAGGATTTATTTTCGAAAACCCGAACGCGAAAGAGACGTGCGGTTGTGGAGAATCTTTTTCAATCTAAGTTATGCAAGAGCTCATTTTTGATGTTTTGAAGATCGCCATTCCAGGGTTGATCATTTATGTTACCGTTGATAGCTTGTTGAGAAGGCATTTTCAAAATGAGGCAGGCATTCGGGCAACCAAAGCCAAAGAAGATCAGCGGGGGACGTTGTTGCCCATTCAGCTTCAAGCCTATGAACGCCTGATGTTGTATTTGGAAAGGATTGCGCCTGAAAACCTGTTTCCGCGCTTGCACGAGGCAGGAATTCCCGTTGGTGCGTTGCACATGCAGGTGATCGCGAGCATTCAACAAGAATTTGAACACAATTTGAGCCAAAAACTTTACGTTACCGAAGATGCATGGAAAGCTACGCTTCAAGCCAAGGAAGATATGACGGCCATGTACCAAGCTGCATTTAAAAAGATGCCCCAAACGGGAGGTGTGGCTGATTATATTCAAGAAACACAAAACCTGATGGAAGAATTTGGGGTTCACCCCACACAACTGGCCGCCTTGGTTTTGAAAGAGCAATTGAACGGTTTGTTTCGGTGAAACGAATTGGGATTTGGATCGGGTTATTCTTGCTTGGAGGATGTAAGGCAATTCCTTCACCTCCGGCGGCCACGTATTCACAAGTGAAAATTCAAGGAAGTGAATCCAATCCATCGTGGCTCATTCCCTACAAAATGAAGATGGACTCCACCATGGGTCAGCCCATTTTCAAGACGGCAAGTGGCATGAGCAAAGGGTTGCCGGTTTCAAAAATTGGGATTTTCCTTTGCGATTTATTGTTGAGTGGAGATTCTGCAAATGCCCAAGCCCTTCTGCTGAATGAAGGCGGTATTCGTTCGAGCTTTGTAAAGGGGCAGGTGAATGCCGGAAATGTTTTCGAAGTTCTGCCGTTTGATAACCGGATGGTTTTGGTAGAGTTGGATTCGATGGATTTCATTGCTTTGCTAAATGTTTTTGCGAAAAAGGGAGGAACTCCCATCGGGGGATTTGAATGGGAAATTTCGGATAAGAAAACGAGTGTTGTACGGTTTTCCAAACCCTTGAAGAACAACAAAGTTCGGGTTTGGGTGAACGATTACATGGCTCAAGGCGGAGATCAATGTTCCATATTGATCGGAAAGCCTTGGATCATGGAGGGACCGTTCATTCGCGATGCGGTTTTGCAACGAATTGAAAAGACGATTCCACTCGATTCGGTGGTAGAAATTTCTTTGGACCAAAGAATCTTGATCAAATGAACAGGAGAAACTTTATTAAAGGAGTAGGGGCGGGAATCGCCCTTTCGGCCCTTGGAAATACCGCTGCTAACGCTTTTGGTTCCGTTGGGGCCGAGAATTTGGTGATCTTGCATACCAACGATTTTCATAGTCGCATGGAGCCGTTTCCGGCAGGTGATCCCAAATACGGCGGCCGAGGTGGAGTTGCAGCCCGCATGAAACTGATTCAAGAAATTCGATCGAAGCATAAAAATGTGTTATTGGTAGATGCTGGAGATATCTTTCAGGGAACGCCGTATTTCAATTTGTTTGGAGGCGAGCCAGAGATTCGTGCCATGAACGAAATGGGTTACGACGCTACAGCGATTGGTAACCACGATTTTGATGCAGGATTGGAGGGGTTGGAGAGAGCGGTAAATCGTGCTCATTTCCCTTATTTGAGTCATTATCAGTTCAAAGGAAGTTTAAAAGATAAGGTGCTGCCTTGGAAAGTTATTGAGAAGGGGCGGATCAAGATTGGCTTATTTGGTCTTGGGATCAATCCGAAGGGATTGATTTCGCCCCAGATGTTTGGAGATACGCAATATTCGGATCCGATTGCACACGCCAACGAGATGGTTGATATTTTGAGATCCAAAGGCGTGGATTTGGTGATTTGCCTCTCGCATTTGGGGTATCAGTACGCTGATGCTACGGTGAGTGATTTGGTGCTGGCAGAAAAAGTGGAAGGAATAGATTTTGTGATTGGCGGACATACCCACACGTTCTTGGAGCAGCCTACGTTGATAACTCACGGAAATCGATCAACTTGGGTGTGTCAGGCCGGTTGGGCCGGACTAGCCATGGGCCGGATCGATGTGAAATTGCAGTCTAAAAAAGTTTATTTTTGGCAGGCCGATTACACGCAATTTTAGCCTTTTGTTTGTAAGTTGTTGAAAAATTGAAGGTTTCGTTTTCATTTCTTCAAGATTAACTCATTTTTAAAACATAAGTTGTTGATTTCTATAGCAATAAACGCAAGTCGTTGAAAATGATTACGTTGCATGCTTTTTTGAATTGCCAAATGTTTTCTTCAAAAAAAAATTTTAATCTTTTTGAAATTTCTTCCTTTGTTTTTGCACCGTTTTCCAACAAAAAAGAAAAAGTTAAAAAGTCAATACCCCATCACACTTTTTTTACTACAATTTTTTCCCCATATTCGTACTCGAAATAGGAAGTGAGTAAGAGTATGGACAGTATGCTTAAGAGTTGTGAACAAGTGTGGCGAAATTGCCTCGATATCATTCGTGATAATGTTTCAGAACACAGTTTTAAAACATGGTTTGAACCCATCAAGCCCATAAGAATAGTTGATTCGGTGTTGACCATTCAAGTGCCAAGTCAGTTTTTTTACGAATGGTTGGAGGAGCACTACGTGAATCTTCTTCACAAAACCATCAAACGTGAATTGGGAATTGACGGGCGTTTGGAATACAACATTGTTATGGACAATAGCGGTGGTCAGCCCATTACGGTTAATCTACCCGCGCACACCATCAAAAATAAAACCCAAGAAGTTACGGTTCCTTTGAACGTGGTTTCCAGCATTAAAAATCCGTTCGTTATTCCAGGATTGAAAAAGTTGAACATCGATTCTCAATTGAGTCCTTCGTTAACGTTCGATTCTTTGGTAGAAGGAGAGAGCAATCGCTTGGCGCGTTCGGCGGGAATGGCCGTTGCTCAAAAGCCAGGCGGAACCAGTTTCAATCCATTGATGATTTACGGACAAACCGGATTGGGGAAAACCCACTTGGCTCAGGCCATTGGAAATCAAATCAAACAAAACTTCCCTCAGAAAACGGTATTATACGTTACATCCGATAAATTCTCGAACCAGTTGGTGGATGCCATTAAAGGTGGTTCCGCTCCTGATTTCATTAATTTCTATCAGTTGATCGATGTATTGATTGTGGATGACATTCAGTTTTTCGGTGGGAAAGAAAAAACACAAGAGATCTTCTTTCACGTATTCAACCATCTTCACCAAAACGGTAAGCAGTTGGTGTTAACGTGCGACCGTCCGCCCAAGGACTTGAAAGGCATGGCCGATCGTTTGTTGTCGCGTTTCAAATGGGGATTGTCGGTAGATATTCAGGCGCCCGATTTGGAGACCCGCATTGCAATTTTGGAGAAGAAGATGTACGCCAGCGGCATCGATTTGCCGAGGGATGTTGTGGAATTTGTAGCGCACAACGTAACCACCAATGTTCGCGAGCTCGAAGGTGCGCTCAATTCGTTGTTGCTGAACTCCACCATCAACAAAAAGGAACCAACCTTAGACATTGCCAAGCAAGTGATGAAGAATTTCGTGAAGAACATCTCCATGGAGATTTCCATCGAAAGCATTCAGGCCTTGGTTTGCGAGTATTTCAAAATTCAGCAAGAAGCATTGAAATCGAAGTCCCGGAAACGAGAAATCGTTCAAGCACGTCAGATTTCCATGTATTTCGCTAAGAAAATGACCAAAAACTCTTTGAAGACCATCGGTGAGTTTTTTGGTGGACGTGATCACAGTACCGTTATTCACTCTTGCCAAACGGTAGAAGATTTGATGGAAACCGATCGCAGTTTCCGCGGTTACGTGGAAGAGATCAACAAGCAGATTAAGTTATCTACATTGTAATAGAAAAGAAACAACACGGTAATACAAGGGGCGAAAGCCCCTTTTTTGTTGTGCCTCTCCTCGGATTGGGGAAGGTTGGTGGATTTGCCTAGATATAAACGTTTAGAGTGTCCACTGTTCAAATTCAAAAAAACCTGATTTTATAGCACAATATGGAATTGGAAATTGCAGCTCGGGTTAGGGCATGCTACCGTACCTGCCTAAAAAACAACTCTAATTTGCCTTTAAATCACTCGCAATTAGAAAATGGTATTGCGATGTTGATCCGGATGAACGTGCATATTGGGCTTAATTAATTTCATTAAAATTTGAAAATAAGTCAATAGCAAATATTAAAATGAAATTTTATTTTTTACATTTGTAACAAATAATATTTGGAATGAAACCCCTCTTCACCCTCCTGCTCGCTGCGCTCGCTTTTGTGGCCACTGCGCAACCGCAAAAGATCCACTACCAAGGCGTGGCTGTGGGCGCAAACGGAAAACCCATTAAAAACAGCACCGTGGGTTTGCGCCTTTCGGTATTGGATAGCTTGCCTACCGGCTCCACGCTTTACACCGAAACCCAGGCGGCAAGCACCGACGCTGCGGGGCAATTCTCCATTTTCTTGGGTGGCGGAACGGCTACGGCGGGAACGTTTGCCAACCTTCCTTGGGCAAACGGGAACGACAAATTTTTGAAAGTAGAAATGGATGCCCAAGGAGGCAACAACTACCAACCCATGGGTACCACCCAACTCGTGAGTGTGCCGTATGCGATGGCGGCGGGAACGGCTATGGTCATTGATGAAGGAACTTTGTTGCGAATGAAAAATGGTCATATTTATCGTTTGGATTATCCATTGAATGGTCAAGGTCCTGTATGGAATGCAATTGGCGGGGTTACCCAAGCAACCATTTCTCAAGATACCATTTACACCTGTTCCGATTCCATTTGGATTTATGGGAACAGAGTGAAATCAAATGAGTACTCTCAATGGCATTTAAGTCATCCATTTTCTCTTGTAGGAAATGTTAATATGTCGGAAGTTGATTCTATGCAAGTTTTTAGGCATTGGAGTGATACTCTTGTATTTAATTATTTAATTTTTCCATATGGTAATTATGCGGTTAGCGTCGTTCCATCCGATAAAGTAACGGTTATATTTATTCCCAACACTTCTTCTTCCGCTGGCCCCGACCAACTTAACCTAGCCGGAACAACGGCCACCCTTGTAGCGAACGCCCCTGCCGCGGGAGAAACAGGCGCATGGAGCATCCTTGCCGGAAGCGGCGGGAGTATTAGTGCCAGCAACACCCCCACGGCTATGTTCACCAAAGGCACCGATAGCGCTTACACCTTGGTATGGACAATGACCGGTCCTTGTGGAACTACTTTTGACACGGTGAATTTACGTTTCCCTGCCCTGGTAGATACCACCTGCGGCCAAGCCGTAAACTACTCTGGGGAAAGCTACCCCACTGTACGAATTGGCACCCAATGTTGGTTTGCCAAGAACCTGAACGTGGGTACCATGATAAGTTCAATAACCTCTGCGGATGATCAAACCAGCAACGGCGTTTTGGAGAAATACTGTTACAACAACGACCCTGCGAATTGCATCACCTATGGAGGTTTGTACCAGTGGGCCGAAGCGGTTCAATACCAAAATGGAGCGAGCAATACGACTTCCCCGAATCCCGCCTTTACGGGAAAAATAAGGGGCATTTGCCCCACGGGATGGCACCTGCCTAGTGATGCGGATTGGAGTTCATTAGAAACGACCTTAGGAGGTTTAACCATAGCTGGAGGTGTAATGAAGTCCAAAACCAGTGGCTTATGGGCTTCTCCCAATACCGGAGCTACGAACAGCAGCGGATTTTATGCGCTGCCAGGCGGTATTCGCTATGTTTTTGGCCAATTCTACAACCAAGGATACTACTCCTACTTTTGGTCATCTTCCGAGTATTCTGCTACCGAGTCCTACATTCGCAATTTATACTATTATGGTTCAAATCTCAATCGGAACTTCAGTAATAAGGTCTTAGGTTTTTCCGTCCGCTGCTTAAAAGATTAAAAAAATAAAAAACAATATGAAATCCCTCTTCACCCTCCTGCTTGCTGCGCTCGCTTTTGTGGCCACCGCGCAAACCCAACACATTCCCTACCAAGGGGCCGCCGTTGGACCTCAAAACCGAATCCTGAAAAATAAAACCGTGCAACTGCGGTTGTCCATCCTCGATGGTTCGTCCACCGGAAACGTGGTGTACCAAGAAACGCATTCGGTAACCACCGATTCCAAAGGACTGTTTTCGGTTTCCATTGGAGGCGGAACCCCCGTTGTGGGAAGTTTCTCTCAAGTGGCATGGGCGGCCGGTGCGAAATTTTTGCAAACGGAAATGGATACCGCCCTTTCGGGAAGTTTCCTTTCCCTTGGAACCACCGAACTGAAAAGCGTTCCGTATGCCCTCTATGCCCAAAGCGCCCAGCAAGCGAATTCGGCCCAAACGGCGGTGCGTTCCGATTCTTCTAATTTTGCGAATTCTGCCCAAACGGCAACCTCTGCCCAAAGTGCAATTACCGCCCAAAATGCATTGCGTTCCGACTCTTCCAATTATGCAAATTCAGCTAGCACTGCCCAAACGGCAACCTATGCTCAAAGTGCAATTACTGCACAAAATGCAGCGCGTTCCGACTCTTCCAATTTTGCAAGTGCAGCCCAAACGGCAATCTCTGCCCAAAGTGCAATAAATTCACAAAATTCGGTGCGTTCTGACTCTTCCAATTTTGCAAGTGCAGCTAGCACTGCCCAAACAGCAACATATGCTCAAAGTGCAATGACCGCCCAAACAGCAAACCGCTCCGATTCCTCCACTTTTTCTACCACTTCCCAGGCGTGGGTGCGCATGAGCACTTCCCAGCGCGATGCCCTCACCAACATCCCCGCCGGTACGGTAATCTTCAACACCACCACCGGATGTCCGAACTACTACAACGGCAGTTCGTGGTACCAACAGTGTGGTTCCTGCTCGCCCGAACCTTCCATGGCCAACGCCGGCCCCGATGTATTAAACTCCACTGCCACCTCCATAACCCTTCAAGCCAGCAATCCTTCTGTAGGAACCGGTGCTTGGAGCATTCTTTTTGGTAGCGGAGGAAACCTCACCAATGCCAATTCGCCCAATGCTACGTTTACCGGAGTGGCGGGAACCATTTACACCCTTCGCTTTACGGTGAGCAACGCTTGCGGCAGCACCTTCGATGAAATGAACGTGAGCTTTACCTCCGGCGGCGGCAGCGGTTGCTCGCCCCAACCTTCGGTGGCGAATGCCGGCCCCGATGCCTTTAACCAATGCGGAACCACCACTTTGAACGCTACCACACCTACGGTTGGAACGGGAACTTGGAGCATCATCTCTGGGAATGGCGGAAGCTTTTCCAACACCGCTTCTCCCGCGGCCACCTTTACGGGAACGGCCGGCCAAACGTACACCTTGCGGTGGACGGTGAGCAACGGGTGCGGAAGCACGGCCGACGAAGTGTCGGTGAGCTTTGTAGCTCCGCCCACCACGGCCAATGCCGGCTTGGATCAGTTGAACGTAACCACCCCAACCGCGGTTTTGAACGCCACGGCTCCCACCCAAGGGAGCGGGATTTGGACGGTGGTAGCCGGAGTGGGAGGGAGCATTACCAATGTTTCCGATCCTGCTAGCAGTTTTACCGGACTTGCAGGAAATACGTACATCCTAAAATGGAAAATCACCAATACTTGCGGAGTTTTTTCAGAGGATGAGGTGCGAATTTCTTTCGATTCTACAGGGGGGACTTCCTGTCCGCCATCTTCACGTGCCAATGCAGGTAGAGATAGTGCATTCTTTTGTTTTGGAGGGACTTTGTATGCCGATTCTGTGATTAATGGAACAGGAACATGGAGTGTGATTTCGGGCACAACTTTTTACGTAGAGCGACCGAATGTACACAATTCCAGGTTTTATGGAAATAGGAACAATACTTACCGTTTGGTGTGGACTGTAAATGGAATTTGTGGACTTAGCCGAGATACGGTTCAAATTACTATTCTTGATACCTTTACGGTTCGACTTGCTGATGCGGGACCATCAACCAAAGTTTTGAATGGAGATACCGTATTGGTTTTGTCGGCAAATTCTCCCTTAACTGGTTCCATTGGAACCTGGAGCGTTATTTCTGGATTCCAAGGTACTTTTTCGAATCCCAATAGTCCAACAGCAACCTATTTTTCTAAAAACAATACCACATCCACCTTGCGTTGGACCTTTTCTAATTCTTGTGGTATCATCAATTCCGATACCATTCGAATAACCATTCAATTAACCTCCGGTTGCGTTAGTAATGATACCGTTGTAGATTTAAGGGATGGACAGAAATATCCAACCGTTTCCATAGGAAACCAATGTTGGTTGGCAAAAAACATGAATGTTGGGGTAATTTATCCAGGAGCGTTCAACCAACCCAACAATCAGGTGATTGAAAAGTATTGTTACAATGATCAATTAATCAATTGCACTACATACGGCGGCCTTTACCAATGGGCGGAAGCGGTTCAATACCAAAACGGGGCGAGCAATACCACTTCCCCAAGTCCTGCCTTTTTAGGAAATATACAGGGAATTTGCCCTTCGGGTTGGCATTTGCCCTCTCTATTAGAGTGGACTAATTTGACTTATCCTTTTAGCGGAGGATCGATTAATGATTTGAAATCTATAAGTTTTTCTGGAAATAATAGTGCTGGTTTTAATGTTATTTCAAGTGGTTTAAGGACAACTTCTGGTGGATTTATTAGTTTAAATACGAGTGCCTATTTTTGGTCCTCTTCAGAAAATTTTCCTTCAAACTCAGCTTCTTCTTATTACTTTCAAAATTCAAATAGTGCATATGATGTAAATAATTCAAAGCAATACGGTTTTTCCGTCCGCTGCTTAAAAGATTAAAAAATAACAACTTCAATGAAAACGTTTTTCACCCTCCTGCTCGCTGCGCTCGCTTTTGCGGCCACCGCACAAACCCAACACATTCCCTACCAAGGGGCCGCCGTTGGACCTCAAAACCGAATCCTGAAAAATAAATCTGTGCAATTTCGGTTGTCCATCCTCGATGGTTCGTCCACCGGAAACGTGGTGTACCAAGAAACGCATTCGGTAACCACCGACTCCAAAGGACTGTTTTCGGTTTCCATTGGCGGCGGAACTTCCGTTGTGGGAAGTTTCTCGCAAATTGCTTGGGCGGCCGGAGCGAAATTTTTGCAAACGGAAATGGATACCGCCCTTTCGGGAGTTTTCCTCTCCCTGGGAACCACCGAACTGAAAAGCGTGCCCTATGCCCTCTATGCCCAAAGCGCCCAGCAAGCGAATTCGGCCCAAACGGC
>CANHCV010000029.1 GCA_947459245.1 Bacteroidota bacterium | reverse complement strand
TTGATTGGAATTGAGAACAATGTAGGAAATTTGGGATTGGCTCACAGTTACGATACCTATCCCGATACCAGTTACACCGTGGTTTACAATTATCCAGCCGTTGTTACCTACCAAGTTTCAGACGTTGGGGTGCAATGGAATAACAACAACAGCAATCATGGAATTTTCAAAGGATTAGGAAGTACTAGTGTTCCTATGCAAGCCAACATCAAAAACTACGGAAACGTGGCTTTAACCAACATCACCACTGCCCTAAATGTCGTTGATCCTTTCAATGGTTTGGCGTTAAACTCTTCCGTTAACACCACTTCTTTGTTACCTGGTTCCGATTTGACTTTGAATTTCCCGAATACATTGAGTTTAACCCAACCGGGTATTTATAAAATGTGGACCACTTCCACCATTACCACAACCGATTTAGTTCCAGATAACAATACCAACGACATCAAAATCATTTCTGTAGATACCACTGTTGCCATGAACTTGGATTATTCCGATGGAATTCCTGATGGTGCTGGTTTGAGTTGGAACGGAGGCGGAGGCGGTATTGCCGTTTACATTCAACCTCCCGTGTATCCCGTAAAAATTACCAACTCCAAATTCTTCATTCAATCCAATACTGGAAATGCCGATTTCTTTGCAAAAATCTACGACGATAACGGACCGAACGGTGGTCCCGGAACGTTGTTGGATTCGGTTTTATTTTCAGCTGCAAGCATTTCTCCCAATTCGTACAACACCGTTCCATGCGCAAACCAAAATCTGATCGTTAACGATGGTGGATTTTATTTGTTGTGGGAAATGAATGGTACAAATATCACCTTGGCTCGCGATACAACAGGCCCAATTTCTCGCCGCTCTTTGGAGGTTTTAGGTGGAATTTGGGCGCCTTACCGCGAGAAGAATTACGAAGATTTCTTGATGGGCGTTGAAGCTACCAAAATCTATCGCCGTGATTTGGCCGTACCTCAGGTTCTTTCTCCTTCAACTGGATTTGTTCTTACAAGTACCCCAACAAACGTAACCATCAAGGTGAAAAATCCAAGTCCAGAGCCTTCCGTTCGTGGAACCATTAAGTTTAAAATGGGAGCAGGTCCGGTGATCAGTGAAAACTTCAATCAGGTCATCAATCCTGGTGATTCCATCATCTACAATTTTACAACGCGCTTGTCATCCACCAACGGTAGAACAGGAAACCTATGCGTTTGGATTGAAATGGCCAACGACCAAAACATCAATAACGACACGACCTGTATTTCCGGCTCCGTACAAGGTGCTCATGAACTAGCTCAGGCCGGAATTAAAATGTATCCCAACCCATCCAATGGTAACTTCTGGATCGAAAAGAATTCCAGCGTTTCCAGCATGGACATTCAAATCTTGGATGCCTACGGAAGAGTGGTGAAGAGCATGAAAAACGTAACCGAAAATATCCAATCCATCCAAGCAGGTGAACTCAGCAATGGAATCTATTTGGTGAGAATCTCCAACAAAAATCAAGTGTTGGGCGATTTGAAATGGATCAAACAATAATTTAGGGTTATTCCACAAAAAAGGGGGCGATGGCCCCCTTTTTTTATTCCTATACTATGCTCAATAATACTTGAGAAGCAATTGGGTATCGAAGTAAGGAATAACGGCCTTTTCTCCTTTGTTGTTTCGTTCAAATCGTTCGATCAACTGTTCTACCTTATCCACTTGTTTGTTTTCTCTGAAATTGACCATTTTGGTGAGGATTTTAAGCATGATGCGGGCATCCTCGTAATCGGCCCCATCCATTTCTTCCTCTGTATTACGAATTTGGCGTTGAATACTTTTGATGAGGGTGGTGCAAAGATCTGCTTCATTAATCATGGCATAACCGCAGGCGGTTAACAATTTCACTTCCATTTCAGCATGCGGCAAATGGCGAAGAGTTACATCGTACCTCAAATTGTTGAGGCAACGAATGGCGTCCTCCACTTTTTTGTCGTACATCAGTGAAACCGCCTCGTAAATTTTTGAAACGACGTACAGATAGGTGTCCTTTTTATCGGCATTGAGTTCGGTTAAGAACGATTCATTTTCGTCGGCTAATTTTTCGAGTTTGCCCGCCTCCCGGTACATTTCCAATTTGGTAAACAACAGGCGGGGAGTGAACAAGTAATAATTCAAGTACTTTAGAAATTCACCCATCGTTGGTTCAAGAATTTCGTAATACTCCCATTCTTTTTTGCCCAGATTCAATCGGTGGTAATACTCCAATTTTAAATAATCGAAACACTTGGAGAGTTGGAAGTAAAACGGATCATTTTCGTATTTCAGGAAAATAGCATCTACTTCTTCAAAAATATCTTCAATGTCTCCCATGCTTCCATTCGGCTTGTCAAACTTGTTGGGGATGAAGAGGATGGAGAAAACTTTCACCAATGAGCCGTAGATGAACAGGCGATGCGATTCGTACAAATCGCACATCGAATTCAATTCCATGTGGATGATGTTGATTTGAATCAACTCGGTGTCTTCCCTTGAAAAGAAATACTGCCCGTACAAATTGAAATACTGACCCACCATTTCTTCAGCTCGATCCAGGGCCAAAGTAAAGGCAACGTGTTTGTTGTAGAGCTGGGAATACGTATAAAATTGGTCGGGGTGATTCACATAAACCTTTTTCAAGTTTTGGTAAATCTTGGTAAGTTCGTACGGTAAATCGTAATCGGCCAATTGCTTTTCCAACCGTTTCAAGGTGGCACTTACCACTTCTTTTTCGGCGGTGAACATCAGTTCACCAGCAAAAGCCACTTTCTTGATCAAGTCCAATTTTGGAGCTTCCATTTTGGAAACCAAGAAGTTGTAAATCTTTTGACCCAATCGAGATTTTAAGGTGTAAAAAGCATTCGGCTTGATGTCGAGTTCTTTGATGCAGTCTTTATCACTCAAATTGTTCTCCCTGGAAAAACGCAGAAGTTGAAGCGACTTGTCTGCATTATTTGAGGATACTTGATCTTCTAAAATGCGGTATTCGTCTTCTGTAAGAGTTTTGACGATTTTGTTTATTTTTTCCATGGCTTAAAACCGTTTTTTACTTGTTTTCTGACTTTACTAGCTATAAATCAATGGGATGTTGATTTATTATTGATGACGATTGGGGTATTGTTGAAAGTAATCAAATCAAAAGTAATTAACTTTTTTGATGAAAAAAGGTTTGTTGTGGGATTGTGGAAAATTGAAACGGAGATTCCAATAAATGAGTCAAAATAAGGTTGGAATAGTTTTCAACAACGGTTGAATTCTGAGGGAAGGATGAATAGTTTAGCTGAATCGATACTCTCTTGGAAAATCGTTCAAAATCACGTTCAAATGCAGTTTTCTCATCTTCACGTTCACACCCAGTTTTCGTTGCTCGACGGCGCAGCTTCCATTTCGGCCTTGTTCAAAAAAGCCGCCGCCGATCAAATGCCGGCATTGGCCATTACCGATCATGGAAACATGTTTGGAGCCTTTAAATTCGTTGCGGAAGCCGCCAAGCACAACGTGAAGCCGATTGTTGGATGCGAATTCTATTTGGTTACCGATCGGCATCGCAAACAGTTTTCCAAAGAAGACCGCGATCGACGATTTCATCAATTGTTCCTAGCGAAGAATGAAGTTGGGTATCAAAATCTGGTGAAATTGTGCTCCTTGGGTTACATCGAAGGCATGTATTCCAAGTATCCCCGAATCGATAAAGAATTGGTGTTGAAATACCACGAAGGATTGATTGCGACCACCTGCTGCATCGGAGCTTCCGTTCCGAAAGCCATCTTGCAAAAAGGAGAAGCAGAGGGCGAAAAGGAATTCAAATGGTGGTTGGATTTGTTCGGGGAAGATTATTACGTAGAACTTCAACGGCACGATATCCCCGAGCAAAACATCGTGAATGAAGTCTTGCTCAAATTTGCTAAAAAGTACAACGTGAAAATCATCGCTTCCAACGATTCCCACTATGTGGATCAAAAAGATTGGAACGCTCACGATATTTTGTTGTGCTTGAACACCGGCGAAAAGAAATCTACTCCTACCAACAAAGAGTTTTCCGACGATGAAAGCAACATTCGAGGAACCCGTTTTGCGTTCTACAACGATCAATTCTACCTGAAATCCACGCAGGAAATGTCGCAACTCTTTTCAGATCTCCCTCAATCCATCGATAATACCAATGAAATTGTAGGAAAAGTTGATCATTTGGACTTGAAACGCGATATTCTCCTTCCTAATTTCCCGCTTCCCAATGAGTTTAAAATTCACGATAAAGAAGAAGAAATCAAAGGGAAGAAAATTTCAGCAGATGTTCTGAATCAATGGGAATACCTCAAACACCTAACGTTTGAAGGAGCGAAAAAACGGTACGGTGAAATCTCCCCTGAAGTGCAAGAACGCTTGGATTTTGAGTTGTTTACCATTAAAACCATGGGTTTCGCCGGTTATTTCCTCATCGTTTCCGATTTCATTCGTGCTGGCCGCGATTTGGGTGTTATGGTTGGACCAGGACGTGGATCGGCGGCCGGTTCTGCCGTGGCCTACTGTATCGGAATTACCAACATCGATCCCATCAAATACGATTTGCTGTTCGAGCGTTTTCTCAATCCCGAACGCTATTCCATGCCCGATATCGATACCGACTTCGACGATGAAGGGCGGCAAAAGGTTATCGATTATGTGGTGGATAAATACGGCAAACAGCAAGTAGCCCAAATCGTAACCTACGGAACGATGGCGGCAAAAATGTCGATTCAAGACGTTGCGCGCGTGCTCGATTTGCCGCTGCCCGATTCCCGAGCGATTTCAGATTTAGTTCCTAACAAACCTGGAATTTCCTTAGGAAGAGTATTAAACGCTCCAATCGAAGGCGAAAAAAGCTTAAAAGAGGAAGAAAATCTTCCACCCGATGAAATTGAAAAAGTTAAAAAATTGCGTTTGCTGCGTGCCGGTTCTGATTTGCAAGCTGAAGTGTTGAAAGAAGCTGAAATTTTAGAGGGATCAGTACGTGGTACCGGAATTCACGCCGCCGGAATCATCATTGCTCCCAAAGATCTTACGGACCTTATTCCTATAGCCACTTCCAAAGAATCAGAACTTTATTTAACCCAGTTCGATGGATCGGTAATCGAAAATGCCGGAGTTATCAAAATGGACTTTCTGGGTTTGAAAACCCTTTCCATCATTCGAGATGCCATTTCCATGATTCGGGAAAATCATGGCGTTCAAATTGATATCGATAACATTCCTCTGGATGATGCGAAAACCTTTGAATTGTACCAAAAAGGAGAAACCAACGGAACGTTTCAGTTTGAATCGGCTGGGATGCAAAAACACCTCATCAACCTCAAACCCGATAAATTTGAAGATTTAATCGCCATGAACGCCTTGTACCGTCCAGGCCCCATGGAGTACATTCCTTCCTACGTGAAACGAAAACACGGAAATGAAAAGGTCGAGTACGATTTGGCCGACATGGAAGAGTATTTGGCAGAAACGTATGGAATTACGGTTTACCAAGAGCAAGTAATGTTGCTTTCTCAGAAGTTGGCGAAATTCTCCAAAGGAAAAGCCGATGTTTTGCGAAAAGCCATGGGTAAAAAAGACATCAATACGCTGATGAAACTAAAACCGGAATTCATGGAAGGCGCACAAGCCCAAGGCCATCCTTCCAAGGTTTTGGAAAAAATTTGGACCGATTGGGAGGCTTTTGCGTCCTATGCATTCAACAAATCGCACTCAACGTGTTATGCTCTGGTCGCTTATCAAACCGGGTATTTAAAAGCTCATTATCCAGCTGAATACATGGCGTCGGTGCTGATCCATAACTCCTCAAACATGGATAAAATTACCTTTTTCATGGAGGAGTGCCGAAGAATGGGCATTGAAATTTTAGGTCCAGATGTTAATGAATCGAAAATGGATTTTGCTGTAAATCAAAAAGGGATGATTCGTTTCGGATTGGCCGCCATTAAAGGAGTAGGGGAGAGCGCGGTAGAATCCATCATCGAGCAGCGGCAAAAAGAAGGACCATTTAAAACCATTTTCGATTTTGCCGCACGGGTGAATTTGAGAAACGTTTCCCGAAGGGTGTTCGAAAGCTTGGCATTGGCCGGAGGATTCGACGGATTTGAAATTTCCAGAGCTTCCTACATGGAGCCCGTAGATACCAAAAACACTTTGATCGAATTGGCCATGAAATACGGCAACTCCATCAAAGCCCAAGAAGGAAGCAATCAAAATAGTTTGTTTGGTGGAACCGAAATGGGCGGAGATTTAATGGAACCCTCCTTCAAAAAAGTAGAAGAATATCCCGTGTTTGCGAGGTTATCCAAAGAAAAAGAATTGGTGGGAATGTACATTTCTGGGCATCCACTCGATCAATTCAAATATGAACTTAAAAAGTTGAAGTACACCCCCGTTTCTGAGTTTAAGTCAAAACCCAATGGTCAAGATTTAATCCTGATCGGAATGATTCAAAATGCCAGACAAGGAATATCCAAGAAAGGAAATCCATACGGGGCATTTCAATTGGTAGATTACGATGGGTCGGAGGAGATTTTTTTGAACGGCGATCGCTACCTGAAATGGGCGCACATGTTTCAAAATAACAACATGGTTCTCATCAAAGGGAAAAATGCGACTCGTTTTAGCAACAGTGACCAAAGCGAATTTCAAATTTCACAAATGGAATTGCTCAATAACGTTTCTGAAAAAATGATTTCAGGAATTCTTTTGGAAATGGATGTTCAAGAAATTACCGAAGTTATGTTGAGTCAATTGGGTGACGTGGTTGACCGATTTCCAGGCACAAAAGATCTGAAAATTAAGTTGTACGACACCGTTAAAAATGTTTCGTTGGGATTGGTTAGCAACGGAAAGAAAGTTGATCTTTCTCCGGCTTTCTATGAAGAGATTTCCAAAATTTGTCAGTTTGATTTAATGATTCGATTGAATTGAACTTTTTTGAGATGGGTTCGGTTACTACCTTTGTAAAAAATATTTTATGGCACATACAATTACAACCGGCAACTTCGAAGAGCTGGTTAAAAATTCTGGAAAAGTAGCGTTGGTAGATTTTTGGGCAGCATGGTGTGGCCCTTGCCGCATGGTTGGTCCGGTAGTGGAAGAAATCGCTACAGAAATGGGCGAAACAGCGGTGATTGGAAAAGTGGATGTTGATGCTGAAGGTGATTTGGCGATGGAGTTTGGCATCAGAAATATCCCTACGTTATTGTTTTTTAAAGATGGTCAAGTGGTAGATAAGCACGTTGGAGTTGCGACCAAAAAGCAATTGCAAGACAAGCTGGCTGCCTTGATGTAAAATGAATAGGCCCCGTTTCCGGGGCTTTTTTTTGGAGTTTATGTTGCATTTAAAGTTGCCAACCGATCCGCGTTGGGCCTCGGTGGCAGAATTATCGTTGGAATACATTTTGGTAGACCACGCCTGGTGCGAACAAAAAGCGGCTACCTCTTGCATCTCTTTGATCATCCAGTTTTCAGATAAAGAGGAGTTGGTTAATCAGGTTACCCCTCTGGTTACCGAAGAATGGGGACATTTCAGAACCGTTCTCTTGGAAATGGAGAAGCGGGGTATTCCTTTGGCAAGGCCAAGAAAAGACGAATACGTAAACCAGATGTTGGCTTTTCATGCCAAAGGTGCTAGCCGCGAACAGAAATTATTGGATCAGTTGCTCACCTGCGCCTTGATTGAAGCGCGATCCTGTGAACGATTTCGAGTATTGAGTTTAGGCATGACCGATCCCTACATGAGGGAGTTTTACCACCGTTTCATGGTTTCAGAAGCGGGGCATTATACCCTCTTTATGAATTTGGCCGAGCATTATTTGCCCCGGGAACGTGTACGTAAACGCTGGGAAGAGTTTTTGGAACGAGAAAAAGAAATCTTGGCTACTTTTGAACCCCATCCACATCGAATTCATTAAACTTATGGCAGAAAATTTATTCATTCCTCAAAACGCTTCTCGAGAAGAAAAATACGTTGCTCTTTGGCCACAATTGCAGGCTTTGGTTGAAGGCGAAACCGATTATGTGGCCAATTTGGCCAACATCGCTGCAGCTTTGCATCAGTCTTTTTCCTTTTTTTGGGTAGGATTTTACTTGGTGCGCGATGAACAGTTGGTTCTCGGACCGTTTCAAGGTCCCGTTGCATGTACACGAATTGAATTCGGAAAAGGAGTTTGTGGAACCGCTTGGAAAAATTTAGCGCCGGTTTTGGTTCCCAATGTGGATGAATTCCCGGGGCACATCGCTTGCAGCTCCAACAGCAAAAGTGAAGTGGTGGTTCCGCTGCAAGATGAAAACGGAGCTGTAATAGGAGTTTTGGATGTGGATTCAGATCGATTGAATGATTTCTCTGAAACGGATGTAATACACCTCCGGAAAATTGCCCAATTGGCATCGAAATGCATGGGGTATTTTGTGTAAATGGCAATTTTCTGATTTTATCATCAAAAATGATCAAATGACCAATCTTTCAATTGGTCATTTTTTATTTCAAAAAAGTTGAACTGTTTTTATTTTTATTGAAGTTGAAATCTCATTAATGGTCATTTTTGATCTTTTGTGAATTGTTTTTGTTTGTTTTTTGGAAATTCATTACTTCTTCAATACAATTTTGATTGTTGGGGAAAACGGAAAGTTGGTGGTGCGGTATTTAGCAGAAGGAAAACAACAAGAAAATGAAATCAATCTTCACCTCCGCCGCTTTCATCTTTATTGCTTCACTCGCTCAAGCGCAATTGAACTTCAAAGATGCTTCATCTACTTCTGGCTATCAAGCCGAAGAAGTTCGTGAGGTTTTTTCCAATCAGAATGGCGATCTTTTTTTCGCTGGTACTTATGAGGGATCTCTTTCCTTCGGAACTCATACGGTTCAGTCTTTAGGTGGAAAAGATATCTTCATCATGAAGAAAAATGCATTGGGTCAAGTTGCATGGTTGAAATCAATCGGAACTCCTGAAAACGATGAATCTCCAGTACTCATTGAAGCTCAGAACGGTGAATTGGTTTTGGGTGGCTCATTTCGGGGTAATTTGGATTTAGAAGGAACCCTTTATCAAAGTGCTGGAGGAACCGACGGCTTTGTTGCTCGGTACAATACCGATGGGATGTTAATGACTTCTTGGACTTTAGGCGGTGTTGGAACCGATAAGGTAAAGGCATTGGCTCGCAGCAACAATTCTACCGAAATTCTAGTTGCAGGTGAATTTTCAGGTTTGGCTACTTTCGGTCCCGCCGGTTCTGGAACAAATACCCAATTGATGTCGAACGGCGGAACCGATATTTTCTTTGTTCGCTACATTCAAGGTCGTTGTGCACCCGTTATTGAAGCGTTCAAAATCGGATCAAATGGAAACGATCGTTTAGGTGCCATTGCATACGACCAATCTGGAAACATGGTGATCACCGGTGGATTTAATCGCCCCATTGATTTGGATCCTTTTCAGGCTTCCATGTATGTTCAAACAGAAGGGAATTACGATTTCTTCGTTAGTCGTTTTGATGGACAAGGAAATCCATTATTCATGAAGAATTTTGGAGGTGTTGGGAACGATTTTGCTACTACCTTGGAAGTTTCCAATCAGAACGAAATTTTTGTTGGTGGATTTTTTCATCAAACCATTCAAATGGGTTCGTTTTCAATGACTTCCAATGGGGAATCGGATGCGTTTTTAGCTCGTTTGGAATTGAATGGAAATGTATTGTGGGCGAATTCGTACGGAGGGTCAGAAAATGATCAGATTTCTGAAATTGAATTTCAAGGAATGAATCGTCTTTGGGTTTCAGGTGAATCTGCATCTCAGTTCGATTTTAATCCACTTCAAAATGGAGGAGAGTTCGCAAGCATCGGAATGTCGGATATTTTCTTGGTTGGTTTTGACAAGATGGGCGCTTATCAAGAAATGACTCGTTTTGGAGGTATTGGTCAGGAAGCCATTCGTGGATTGGCCATGCTTGGTAACGATTTGATTTTGGTGGGTAGTTTTGAAGAAACGGTAAACTTCGACCCTTCTTTCCGTTTGGCAGCGTTTACAGCCCAGGGAGGAATGGATGGTTTTGAAGTTCGTTTTTCTACCCAAATGGCCAACGGGGTTACTTCCCAACAAGAGAAGTTGAGCTGGAATGTTTTCCCAACCATGGCAACCGACTTTGTACAAATTAACCAAGAAGGATTCAATGCTGAAATTCAAATTTTGGATGCCAATGGTCGCGTTGTTTTGAAAGAAAAGCTCGGAAATCAGGCCCAAAAAGTGGTAGAATTAAGTGGTTTTCAATCTGGTACCTATTTTGTTCAAATGATTCAAAATGGGAAAATGGAAACCCGTAAAATGGTAAAAATGTAATGTTTTAAATATCAGTGGTTGGCCCGGCCCAAAAGGTCGGGTTTTTTATTGTTTGAGTGAAAATAATGAACTATCTTCGCGCAACCTTTAAAATCATGCCAGCACGGATCAACGAAACCAAATTATTTTCAGGACAAAATTCCCGATATTTAGCTGAAAAAATTGCTAAATCGTACGGAAAGGAGCTTGGAAGTGTCACTATAAACCGATTCAAAGACGGTGAGTTTGCCGTTAGTTTCGATGAGACGGTTCGTGGGTGCGATGTGTTTTTGATTCAAAGTACGTTTGCTCCTCAGGATAATTTGATGGAGTTGTTGATGATGGTTGATGCAGCCAAGCGCGCGTCGGCCCACTACATCACAGCCGTTATTCCCTATTTTGGGATGGCGCGCCAAGACCGAAAAGATAAACCTCGTGTGGCCATTGGCGCGCGCTTGGTGGCCGACTTGCTTTCAGCTGCGGGCGTTTACCGGGTGATGACCATGGATTTGCACGCTGCCCAAATTCAAGGGTTTTTCAATGTGCCAGTGGATCACTTGTACGCCTCAAAAATCTTCATTCCTTATATTCAATCGTTGAATTTGGACAAACTAACCATTTGCGCCCCCGACATGGGAGCGGCAAGTCGAGTGCGTTCTTATTTGAAAAAATTGGATGCCGATATGGTGGTTTGCGACAAAGTGCGCAAAGAGGCGAATAAGGTTGAATCCATTACGTTGATCGGTGATGTAAAAGATCGAGATGTGGTGATCATCGATGACATCATTGATACGGCGGGTACCATTTGCAAAGTGGCGGATGCCATCATGGAACGGGGAGCTCGTTCCGTTCGCGCTTGTTGTACCCACCCAGTTTTATCGGGCGAGGCTTACAGCAACATCAACAATTCTTCCCTGGTTGAAGTGGTCGTAGCGGATACGCTTCCGCTTCGTGAAGGGGAAGATCATTCCAAGATTCGTGTAATTTCCGTTGCCGATTTGTTTGCAAAAGCAATTCGCAGTGTGAACGAGCACCAATCCATCAACAATCTTTTTGAAATAAACATTTAAATTTTTTATTATGAAAACCATCCAATTGAGCGGCTTTCTTCGAGAAAGCGTAGGGAAAACAGGAAGCAACGAATTGCGTGCTTACGACCGCATTCCATGCATTCTGTATGGAGGGGAGAACCAAGTTTCTTTCTGGGCCCACGGTTATGATTTCAAGGACATCATTTACACTCCTGAAAAATCATTCATTGAATTGAACATCGAAGGTAAAAAGTACCTTGCTATTGTTCAAGATTCTCAATACCACCCCATCAGCACAGCGTTGATGCACGTTGACTTTTTGTTGGTTCAAGAAGATAAACCCGTGAAAATGGATTTGCCATTGAAGTTTACAGGAACAGCTTTAGGTGTATTGGCAGGGGGTAAATTCATGGTTCGTGAGCGTAAATTGCGCGTTAGAGCTTTGAAAAAAGACATGCCAGATTTTCTTGAAGTTGGAATTAGCCATTTGGAAGTAGGTGGTTTGGTTCGTGTTAAAGAAATCAACGTTGATGGTGTAACCATTTTGGCTGCTCCTAACAATCCCGTTTGCTACGTGAAGGCACAACGTGGAATGAAGAAAGACTAATTCTTCTGAAATATGAAGTTCCTGATTGTTGGTCTCGGAAATCCCGGACGGGAATATGCCGAAACTCGACACAATGCAGGTTTTATGGTGTTGGATGCTCTCGCGGGGGCATCCAACATTGTTTTTAAAACCGATCGTTTAGCCGAGGTTGCCGAAATGCGCTATGCCGGTAAATCGCTGGTTTTGGTAAAACCCAATACCTACATGAACCTTAGCGGAAAGGCAGTTCGGTATTGGATGGATGCGCACAAAATTCCACATCAGCACGTGTTGGTGATTACCGATGATTTGGCCCTCCCTTTGGGAACATTGCGCTTGCGCGCCAAAGGATCCGATGGAGGTCATAACGGTTTAAAAGATATTCAGGCAATTCTCGGACATACGAATTATCCTCGTTTGCGATTCGGAATTGGGTCTGAGTTTTCAAAAGGATCCCAAGTCGATTACGTTTTAGGAGAATTCTCCCAGGATGAGCAATCGCTTTTAAATGAAACCATCCAACGATCCGTTGATTGCATCCTTTCCTTTGTAAAAAATGGATTGCAGATGAGTGCGACCAAGTTCAACGGAGAAAATAAGTGAGTTAAGAACTATCTTGATTTCCGTTTGTTTTGAAATTAAAACCTTCATGAGATTCATTCTTTTTGCTTTTTTTAGCTTAATGTCAACAGTGATTTGGGCTCAATCCATGAAATTCGTTGCGGTACGCAATAATCCCGTAACAAACCGACAAGAGTTTATCCAATGGGATACGCTCTCTTTGCCTGCTGTTTTGAATGATTCCGCATCCATTAATGGGGTTGCAGCTGGTTCCTCAACGTTTAATTCCAACAATGGCAATTTCTACATATCAACCTATCAGAATGGGCAACCCATTACTCTGGCCTACAATGTAAATCAACGAAATAGCTTTGTTGTTAATAACCAAATTGATTTTGGAGTTGGAACTAAGGTAGATTTGAGCAACGGAAAGCTTTATACCGTTCACGGCACCCGATTGGGAGCCAGAGGTTACATTTCGGTTACAGATCCCAATTCCGGTTCAACAACGTTAGTGGATAGTTTGCCGAATACCATCTCAGGTTTTTATGCCGATGGAGTAGTTTTTAATTCCAATACCCATCACCTTTATTTCTACTATCTGGATAGGAATAACGTAGCTCGTTTGATGGATGTTGATGTTTCAGCTAATCCCGTTACGATGAATTCTGTTGTTGTTGCTGCTGCCACTGGTCGGTCAGGGAACATGACCATGGAGTTTGATTTGAATACCAATCTACTTCATTTTTATTCCATCGCATTCAATGCTCAAACACGCAAATCAAAACTTTATTTTGGAATCCTTAATCCGGTAAATGGTGCTGTTAGTTATGAAGATAGCATTGGTGGTTATTCAGGCGTAGTGATGTCATCGGGTACGTTTGATCAAACCGGTCAGAACTTTTGTATTGAGGTTTTGGATTCGAATAATCGGTATAAAATGGTGGGATACCAAGTATTAGGTGCGTATTGGTTTGAAACGGCATTGCCTGCAGGAAATGTGTACGAAATTGAAGCCAATAATTTCGCTTATGTTCAGGCAAAGTATGCCTTGACAGCTTCGAAGGAGATGGATCCTTCAGTTCTAATCTATCCCAACCCTGTACAAGATGTATTGCAAGTTATTGGTGTGCAAATTGGATCCAATTATCGAATAATAAACCAACAGGGGCAAACAGTATTATCCGGAAAAACAGTTCAATTTGAAGAGAAAATCGATGTCTCAAATCTGAATCCAGGGTTTTATGTTGTTTTGTTTGATAAAATAAATACCAGACAAAAGGTGGTTGTTCAAAGGTAATTTTGATTTTTTTACTAATCCTTTTTTCATGGTAATGATAGGATTTTACTCGTGATTTCAAACAAAGTATGAAGTACTCAATGAGGTTTAATGGTTTGATTTCATTCATTTTTTTAGTGATAACAAATTCTTGTCTAGGTCAGGTCGTGCAAGAATCAAAAAAAGCAGTAAATCAATCTAAAATTTTTGTAATAGCCGATACGGTAAAATCGTTGTCCAAAAACATTATGGTTATTTTCCAAGATAAGGAAAATAATTTTTGGTTTGGAAGTTGGGAAGATGGTCTTTATAAATATGATGGGAAGGTCCTTGTTCATTTCAAAAGCAAAAATGGATTTCCCTCGGATCGGGTTGAAGAAATAAAAGAAGATGATGAAGGACAAGTATTTTTCAATACGAAAAATGGAATAGTTAAATTTAAGGATTCTACATTTACAAAACTGAATGAAACAACGGGAAATTTAAACGCATGGGGCTTGACGGACCACGACTTATGGTTTAAGAGCTTTACAGATGCTCAATTTGTTTATCGTTATCATGATGAAATTTTACACAAATTAGAGCTGCCTAAATGCCCAAAGGGAGAGGAATGGATTCGAAAAAATCCAAATTCTCCAAATCCTTATTCCATTTATTGTACGTATAAAGATTCTGAAGGTAATGTTTGGTTTGGAACAGCTGTTTCAGGTGTTTTTCGCTACAATGGTTCTGCCTTTGATTGGATTGTAGAACCCGATGTGTTGGAGATGCACAATGGACCTTCGAATGGTGTTCGTGGTATTGTTGAAGATAAAGACGGATTCTTTTGGTTTAATACATCTTATAAATACAACATTTATAACTTGGATCACGTTGCTAATCAAGAATTCAAAGCTAATTATTTCTATGATCGGGTTGAAAGTGTTGGATCTTTGGATAGAAAAATTGATGGTCCATTGAATGAATATCTTTCCATTATAAAGGATGATATGAATTGCCTTTGGCTTGCTTTTTTCCAAAATGGAGTATGGAAATTGCAGGGTGAGAAAACAACTCATTATCCAATAAGTGAAGATGGCAAGAATGTTCCAATTTTTTGTTTATATAAAGATCGTCGGGGTGGAATTTGGTTAGGAACTCCTCATAATGGAGTTTATTTTTTCAATGGAAATTCTTTTGAAAAATTCAAGTTTTGACGCTTGCTGCAAACCATTTCAAACTTCTATTGTTTTGTGTTTATGAGAAACCTAAAATCACTTTTTCTTCTTGCATTGGTATGTTTTGTACAAGTTTCTTTGTTTTCACAGTCGATGAAATTTGTAGGAATACGAAACAATCCAACCACCAACAAACAGGAATTCATTCAATGGGATACCTTGGTTCTTCCCATTGTTTCCACTGATTCCGCTTCGATCACTGGATTGGTTTCGGGTTCATCTACCTTTAATTCAAACACAGGAAATTACTGCGTATCGGCTCTTCGAAATAATCAATCGGTTACATTGTCCTATGATGTAAACACCAGAACCAATACGGTTTTGGCCAATCAAATTGATTTTGGAATTAGCACAAAAGTAGATTTAAGCAACGGCAAGTTATATACCATTCAAGGTAAGAAAAATGGTAAACGCAGTTACATTGCGGTAACTGATCCCATCACGAACGCAACCACTTTGGTTGATAGTTTACCCGGAAATATTTTCGCATTCGTTGGAGAAGGAATGGTTTTTAATTCCAATAACCATCATTTTTACTTCCAGTACATCGATACTGCCAATCAAATGAAATTCATGGACGTTGATCTTTCGGGCACCACGACTACCATGACCTCTTCTTCCTTGGGCATTCCAAACAACAGCGGATCTTATTTCTTGGAGTTTGATTTGAATAGCAACATTCTTTACTTCTTCAATTTGAAATACAATTCTCAAACAAGAAGGTCAAAAATCTTTTTCGGAAACATCAATTTGAGTAACGGAGCTGTTAATTTCGAAGATAGTGTAAGCAATATTCGAGGTTTGATTTATTCTTCGGTTACCTTCGATCAAACCGGTCAGAACATGTGCGTTTCGGTCATCGATTCCAATAATCAAAATGTAATGTTGTGTTACCAGGTCTTGAATTCCTATTGGTTTACCGCCCCTCTTCCAGCCGGAAGTGTGTACGAAATTGAAGCCAATAACTACGCTTATGCTCAAGCCAAATATGCAAGCACATCGGTGAAAGAGTTGAATGCTCCAATGCTCGTTTACCCCAACCCAGCACAAGATTTTCTTCAGGTTTCAGGAGCTGGATTAGGAAATCGTTACCGCATCTTCAATCAAAATGGTCAATTGGTTTTGTCTGGGAGAATTTCTCAGAATGAAGAAAAAATTGACGTTTCGAAACTTAATTCTGGATTATTCCTTTTAATGATGGAGGGAACGAAAAACGTTTCCAAATTCATCATTAACAAAGGATTATGAAATGGATCATCATTACATCAGTAGGGGTATTTCTCTTATTTTTGGCATACACATCTTGGAGTAGCAGTAAAACCCCTGGACCGAAATACAAAACATTGGAAAAGGACGGCGATTTCGAAATTCGCCTTTACGAACCCGTGTTTGAAGCCCGCACCTCAACCGCCAATCAATGGCAAGATGGTTCCAATCAAGGGTTTCGGGTTTTGGCCAATTACATTTTTGGAGGAAACGAAAGCGGTCAACAAATTTCCATGACAACCCCCGTGAAAACCACGATTCAAAACGACTCGATGGTTATGGCTTTTTCCATGCCGACTAACATTTCGCCGGATAATGCTCCAAAGCCGTCATCTTCTAAAATTCAGTTTGAAATGGTTCCCGAGCGTAAAGTTGTTTCGATTACCTTCAAGGGCTTCGCAAGTCAGGCCGACATGGAGAAGAAAGAGAAGCAGTTAAGGATGTGGATGGAGAAGCGTGGAATCGCAGCCACAGGTTCAGCCGAGTATTTAAGATACAATCCGCCGTACCAATTGGTGGGACGTAGAAATGAAGTGGTAATTCCCATTCAAAAATGAAATACTCCTGGGTAGTTGCACACCCTATTTCTTTAAATGCTTCAGTTGTTTTCGAACATTTGGATGAACGCTTATTCAAAGAACTCCAACCGCCCCCTTGGTTGGCCGAGATAAAACGCAACGATGGGGTGGAGGTCGGAAACGAGATTTGGGTGCAGTTATATTTTCCTATTTCAGGACTGTGGAAAACGAAGATCGTTGAAAGAAAAGAAACAGCGCCTTTCTTTTTCGTTGATGAAAGCACCGTACAACTTCCATCCGGAATGCGGTATTGGAAGCACATTCATCGCGTTGTTCCCATTACCGAACATTCTTGCAAAATAGAAGAAGACGTTCAATGGGAATCGTCTAACCGATTGATTGGTTTTGTGTTGAATCTTGGATTTTGGTTCATGATGAAGGGCAGAAGAAAAACATACCAAAAATATTTCGAAAAAATTGCTTTAGGGGTTGACAGGAAGTGATTTCTTATTAACTTTGCAACCTCGAAAGAGATGGCCTCGTGGCGCAACTGAATAGCGCATCTGATTACGGCTCAGAAGGTTTCAGGTTTGAATCCTGACGAGGTCACCAAAAATCCCGCTTCGGCGGGATTTTTTATGCAATTTCCTTTCTTTTTCTGACGAAATCTAGCAAATAAAAACACTTGGTTTGTTTTTGTTGTTACTACATGCATGAAGAGAACCATTTTTTTCTTTGCACTGCTTTTTTTCAGTATTTCCACCACCATTGGCCAAAATCAAAACAATCAATGGCGTTTCGGGAGAAGTGGCGGCATCAACTTTAATTCTTCCCCACCGGTATTTGTTTCCGGATCATCCATCGCTACCGGGGAAGGAAGTGCTTCCGTTGCAGATCCCGTTACAGGAAACCTGTTGTTTTACACCGATGGTGTAACGGTTTGGAATGCCCAGAATACCATCATGCCCAACGGATCTAATCTTCGTGGTGGGGCACCCATTCTTTTATCTTCCACTACTGCAGCTGTTATTGTTCCCAAACCGCAGTCAACAACTCAGTTTTATATTTTCACCATCAATGAACTGGGAGCTGCTGGTGGTACACAAGGGTTGCACTATTCTGTGGTGGATATGTCGTTGAACAACGGTCTCGGAGATGTTATTCCAAGCCAGAAAAATCGATTTCTTCTGCTAACCACATCGGAAAAGTTAGAAGTTATTCCGGCGTCGAATCAACAAGATTATTGGATTGTTACGAACGATAATCAAGATTTCTACTCGTTTCGCGTATCCGCTGCTGGGGTGTCATCAACTCCGGTCATTTCATCGGTTGGAGGAAACTTCGCCAACACGGCCGGACATTTAAAGATTAATCGGCAGTTCAACCTGTTGGCTGCTGGAAGTTTATTTGATCGGCAAATGCGGTTATTCAATTTCAACCAAACCACAGGGAATATTACCAATGCGGTTGCGTTCTCGTTGCCTTCGATTATCCTAAACAATTCTCCCTTGATTTATGGGGTTGAATTTTCTCCCAATGGAAAGGTACTTTACATTTCCAACTTGAATTCGGTGATTCAATACGACATTAGCTCTTTGAATGCGACCTCGATTGAAAACTCAGCTTATACCATCATTCCTGGATCTTCTGCTCAACCTGCAAGTTTGCAATTGGCTCCCGATGGAAAAATTTATCTGAATGATGGCAGCATCAATTCCATCGACTGTCCGGATCAATTGGGATCATCATGTAATTATCAAGCCAATATTTTTCCGTTCCTAACCGGTGGTGGTGGATACGGATTGCACAAATGGGTTTATTATGCTAACGAGACTTTTCGAACCGATTCACTTTGGATTTCAGCGGTAGATAGCTGCCTTGGTTCTTCTACACAAATTCGGTTGAATGGTTTGTCCAAATCATTGACTATTCCAATCCGTTGGAATTTTGGTGATCCGGCATCAGGTAGCTCAAACATTGATACTGGAATTTCAGTTAATCATCAATTTTCATCAACAGGATTTTTTAAAATTACGGCATTGGTGCCCTATCCCTGCTTTGTTGACACCGTGATTTTGGATTCGTTTAAGGTGATTGATTGTTCGCCACCTCCATGCCTTTCAAATCTTGTTTTTTTTGGTGATTCGTGCTTGGAAAATCTCCAGTTTTTCAGCGTGAACTCATCCAATACCATTCTACAGGTTCAATGGAATTTTGGAGATCCCATGTCTTCATCCAACTTGGCAAGCGGAGTTCAGGTTAACCATCTTTTTTCAAAAGTTGGTTTCTTTCAAGTTGAAGCGATTGTACAAATGAATTGTGGTTTTGATACGCTTTCTTTTTCATTTGATATCAGAAAATGCAGTCAAGACACGTTTGTTCCCGTTGAATGTAAAGTTTTATTGCCCAATTCATTTTCACCAAATGAAGATGGAAAGAATGATTTCTTCCAACCCGTTGGTTCCTGTTCTTTTGAGAAGTACGAAATGGTGGTTTATGATCGCTGGGGACAAGAATTGTTCTTTTCCAATCGATCGGATGATCTTTGGAATGGTTCAAATAAACAAGGAAAAGCGTGTTGGGATGGAGTGTATCCGTATGTTTTTCAATACCAATTGCCCAACGAAAAGCCAAAGGTAGTGAAAGGACTTATTCGGTTAATCCGCTAAATTACTGCGCCAACGTGAACCTCAAGCTAAAGCCAGCATTGGTGTTGGCGCTGGGATAGCTTTGGGCGGTAAATGGAATATTCCCCACTCGGTCGTAAAAAATACGCAACGTCACTTTTTCGTTGATGATGTAATTGATGTTCGGACGAATACTCACCACTTTCATCCCAGCAGATGGAGTAGGAGGGGCATCGATATCGCGAATGATGGTGCTGTTATCCCGAATGCTGAAATCGAAACGGAAGTCCAAATCATTCTTGAATTTGGCACCGTTCAACAGAATCGGCAGTTTATCGCTCGCAATTTTAAATCCTAATCCAACCGTTACATCCGAAGTGTTTTGCTGACTAATGCGGTTGTTCAGTAAGCTCAAGCTAATCATTCGGCTTCTTCGGTATTCGAACCTCGCCGTAAGTCCGCTTTTCATGGTAAAATCCAATCCAATAAGCGGTTGCAATTGTTCGCTTAACGTGATGTTCCCCATTTGATATTTCGGAATAAAGTCGCCAGTAATGGTGTCTCTTCCCATGGCATAGCCTCCTTCGCCTCCCTTGTAAAGCAGGTTTGAAATGTAGTTATTTGCGGTATAGGTACTGGAATAAGAGTGCTGAATGGTTAACGATTGGAATAATTGAGCCAATTTCCCCTTTTTGCTATTCAACGAATAGGTTACCCTCCAATTGGGAAGTGGGATGGTTGGAAATGCGCCAGAATTCAAACCGTCGTTTTCTTTACCCGTGTAGGCAGATAAAAAGGCAGGAATAAGTACCGAGGGCGATTTTCCGCTGTACCCATTGGCAAAACCAGTACTGTCGAGGCCTGAGCTGTATGGATTGGCCGACCCTAAATTCCTGGATATTTGCTGTCGGAAGGTTGAAAAACGATCGTAAGTGGCAGATTGCAAGTAAGTTGGCGATGTTGGGTCGCGATCAACTTTATCGAAGGCGCTTTTCCAAGTAATGGTGCTGATGCTGAACGAACCGGTCTCGAGCGGATTAAAACTACGGTAATCGTTGAAATTGAAATCGTACTTGAAATTGTCTTGCATCGAATACGTTTCATTGCGGGTGGCATTGAGTTCAATTCGGAAATTGTTGAACGGCTCAATAACGGCACGTGCGTTGAGGGTTAGATTTCGAGTTTGTTGGTAGAAACTGGTAAGGAAGGAGTCGCGAACCAACCAATTGTTCGCTGCGAGTCGAGGGCGCATATCGGATTGTTCCCCAAAAACAAACCCCCAACCGGGAGAGTTGGCAATCAAATTGGTGCCGAACAGTTGGGGCCTTTGGTTAAATCCGGGAATGATGGTTCCCGTGGTGTAGCTGTAGTTCATGGATGCATTTCGAACCATCATCATGGCTCGCACTGAATGCCTTAAAATACTGGCCGAAATGGGTTCTTTCCGCTCTTTCTTTTCCTCTTTAGTTCCAGCAACCTTGGATGTTTCTTTTGAATTATCCACCTGTTCCACATCCGTTTCATCATCCAAATCTTCTCCAAAAACGTTTTTCGCCTTTTTCTTCGCAGTTGGCTTCAAAGAATCTTCTTTCGCTTTTTGCTCTTTCATCAACTTCTCGGCCCATGGGAACGGTTGGTTGTTGTTCACTTTGGAAAGAAAATCAATCTTGTTGTACAATTGCACAAAATTCAATTGGGCATTCCCCGTTTGAGTAGAACTGTTGCTGATGATATTCCCCAAATTTGGTGCAGCCAACGTAGCGGTTTGCCAATTGTAGGTGGTCCTGTAACCAGCAGTTGCCGTGATGAATTCAAATCCCGGAAACTTACTGAAGGGTAAATTGTAGTTGATGTTCACGTTGTGATTAAACCCGGTGGTTCTTCCACCCAACAGAACATTATTGAAGATGGAATCGCGCTCCCATTTTTGGTCAATTCTGCCTAACGGTTCGTCAATGCGCGATTGGTTGTTGGCGGTGTATTGAAATTGAATGGATTGGGCTAAATTGTACGTTAAATTGTAATCCCGCGTTAAGGTGAAGTTCTTGTTGAAGAGGGTGTCTAATGGCGGAGATCCTGGATCGGAATTGTTCCTTAAAATGAGTTCATTGTAAGATCGATTGGCCGCCGTTCTAAACGTGAAGCTGTTTGGAATGGGTAAGATGTTGAAATCGGAAATGAATTTCAAATACTCTGATTTGATGTTTTTGAAAGGCTTGTAGGGCTTGGCTTGGGATGTAAAATTGTACCCTAGCGCACCCATCTGTTGTCGATTGATATCGCTTTGTTTTTCGAAATTGCGGTTCATCACTTCCGAAAAAGTATAGGTTACATCGAAATTGGAAGGATCCCAAGGCATGATTTTGGTTCCTGTTCTCCCTTTTCGGAAATTCGTAAGGTTCAAATTCTTTCTTCGGGTATAATCCTGAACGATGTTGTTGATGGAATCTACTTCATTTCTGGTCAGGAAATTTTTAAGCAGGTCCATTTTTATATCTGGATCCAACGGATTGTATTCTGGTGTTTTGAAGCTTTCTCCAAATCCCAACGATAGGGGAGCCATCACGTTCCATTTGGTTGGGAAGAATTTCCCCATTTCCAGTTGGCTGTTCAAGTCGTATTCTTTCGTATCCATTCGGTTACGATCCGCAACTTTCGAATCCACATTTCCGTAACCAATGGATTTTCTGAATCCTGAAACATTGAGAGTTCCTAAATCAGCCAAACGAACATTCACGGTGCCTCGTGCGGCCCAGCCGCTTCGGTTATCGAAATCGGTTAATCGGAGTTCGTTGAACCATACCTCTCCACATTCACTTCCGCAATCGTCGTTACCAGGGCTGATGGCGTTGCATTTTGGGTTTCGAATTCCCATCATGATCACTTGAACGTTAGACAAGTTCGGATTTCCCTTTACCGTGATTCGCTTTCCATCGGAAGTAACAATGGTGTACGGGAAATTCTTGTCGTATTTTTGGGCATTTCGCTCCAATTTTGCGTTGTTCAGTTCTTCAAAGGTTACATTGAGTTCGTTTTCGGTGGGCCATACTTTTCTACGGTCATCCAAAACTTCTCCTTTGTACAAACCGGGTTGGGTTACTTTCAAAGGGATTTCATACTCGTAATAGTTTCCGGTAAAATCGTTTCCTAAACGTACAAAGGCATGCAGTTCATCGTTTCTGAGGTTGTCTCCTTCGGCGTGAACAAACATTCGAATGCGCTTGTAAGCGCGAATATCGAGGGTGGTGTTTTTAAATACGGCCCGTGCATCTCCATCCAATAAATTGCAAACTTTCAACTGAATACTTTGCTCATTCAATTGCTGGAAGTTATTGGTCATCACGTTTTGCACCCGTTCAATATCAGGTGGTAGGACGTAATTCACGGGTTTTTTATAGCCGTTTTCTTCAATGTTTACGGTAGATAGGATAAAGTTGGTGGGATTATCTGGATCGTCTTGGGGAATTTGCTCGTTGGGAGAATCCATCTTTCCGGCATACCTGCGCCATTCGGTTCTTACCAATTGGAAAGTTGCGAAGCGCAGAGCAATCTTTTCATCAAATCCATTCAAATACAAACGTAAAAAACGGATCGATTTGAAATCTACCACTGGTCCCACTTTTCGTTGCGGTTTCATCACCGGTACTCGGAATTGGTACCAGGTAATATCGCTTCGGCTTCCATCAGCCAGCGTAACCGTGGTGGTCAATTTGTCGGATATGTAGTTTTTACCAACCACCATTTCGTTGGGCTTTAGTCGAATTCTGTATTCGTAATAGGCCTCAATACGGTTTAAAGAGTTATCCAGGTTGATATCTTCGTTGTTGGGTTGGTTGGTAGCGGTAGTAGGAAACGATTCATTCGATTGCTCAGGCGTTGGACTATTCCCCTCGGGCCCGTTGAATTTTTTGTATCGATCTTCCACGGATGCTTCCGCCTGATCGAAGTCGGTGCCACGAAAGTGGTGGTAATTATCGGCGGCGGGGTCGTTTTCAACTTGCGTATATGCTGCGGGATTCAAGATGTTTTTCACCGCATCCAAGAATCGAGTTTTGAAGAAATTACGTTCGGAGCTATCATTCAAACCATCGTAACCAATGTCTTGGTACTGCCGCGAATTCGGATCGTTGTCAAAGGTGTTTACGATGGGCCGTAAATTGGGAACAATCCCCAATTTGGTGGTATCAAGGGAGGTTGTGGATCCAGCACTTCGTGGATTTCCATGCTCGAAGGCGTGCCGGTCGTCTTTCAAAACATCTTCGGAAACGCTGCCAAGATTAATCACAAAATCACCTCCGTTGTGATTTGGATTTCCGTCTTTGGCATTGAAAGGATCCATCATCCAAAACTCGATGAATTCAATATTGGCGGCCTCGAAGTCGTTTTGAGTAATGACGCGTTGAATGCCGCCCCATCGGGAAGAAGGGTTGTTCAATGAACCATCCGCATTCAAACCAAAGCTGATTCCTGGAGTTGGAGCCGCATCGAAATTATACGGACCTCTTTCATTCGGATAGAAACGAAGATCGAATGTATTTATGAACAACGGTTGTGTGGTTGCCAATTGTTTATTAGGGAAAACCTCTTGTTCTAGGACCTCCCTGAAGTAATGGTTAGAACGTTGAGCTTTATCATTTGAAATGTGCCTTGGAGTGATGGAAGTTTCGCGGAAAAACAGCGGATCGAGGGTGTGCCAAGCAATTTTTGCCCGATTTTTATTGGACGCTAAACTATCAACCAAATTGCTTTCGGGGAAAACCGATGGAACCGAACTGAGGTGCCATTGCATGGGTTGACGGATATCGAAACTGTTTTCGGTTCCTTCAAAATCATCGATGTAACTAACTCCAGTTTTACTGATAGCTGCAGCATTTCCCGGAAACAATTGCGCAAATTCACCGTCGAAAGTAATGGTAGATTTTTCTTTGGTGGAATACAAGGGCAGGGCATCCAGCATTTTGGTGAGAAGACGGCTGTCTTTGTTGAAGTTGGCATCTAAACCAATCACGGTATTCCTGATCGGTTCATCTCCTTGATTAACTTTTGGAGTGATGGGGCGCTCGTTCAAACGGAGAATGGTTCCTCCCACATTGAAGTTTCTGGAAATCATGTAATCCATTCGGGTCGCCACTAAACTTCGAGCAACCGGGGTAAATCCGGGGTTGTTTTCAAACGATACGTTAACCGGTTGTCCTGAACTCAAGATGCTGGGATTGATGATTTTTACCCTCCCAAGCGTATAATCTACGGTGTAATCGCTTCCTTCCACCAACTGCCGGTTCCCGGCCGTAACCTTTACCGAACCTTCAGGAACGTTGATGGCTCCAAGGAAAATTTCATTTCCGCTTTGCCCCTTGTATTTTCCTCGGATGAAGAAACGATTTTTTTCAGGGAATTGAATTGCCCATGCTCGAGTACTGTCGTACAACTCCTGATAAAGGTATTTCTGTTGAATTTCGACAGCGGTATTGGTGAATTTATTTTTCAGATTAGATCCAAATGGTTCTAAAACGGGGAACATCACCCGTCCTTTTTGGGCATCAATGGTAAGTCCATCAATAAAGTCAAAAACCCCATCCGGGGTTGGTTCTTGTTGTACGTTTAAGGAGTCCAAGCCCATGACGCGAATCAATGGTATGCCTTTGATGGTTCCCTCGGGTAAGAATCGTTTATATCCGTTGTTCAAATCGGCATAAACCACATCTAAAAAGAAATCTTCCCGAGCAACTTGATAGGCATTGAGGGAATAGATGTTTTTCATCATCAAATCCCAAATGGGTCGATCAACTCGAATTTGGGTTCCTTTGAGCAATTTGAGGAATAAAACGGAAGGGTTATTGGGTTCGGTTGGGCGTTCATTGGAGAATTCCCCAACTCGATAAACATCACCATTGTAGGTGTACTCGTAGGCAACTGCCAAAACTTGGTCGTTGTTCAAGGCAGAATTTAAAGAAACAAAACCCAATTGCGGGTGGAACGTGTACTCGTTCGGATTGAGTTTTTTGAGGGTAATTTGCTCAAAATCAACCGAGTTTTGGAGGGATGGGTAGCGGGTGCGAAGTGCGTTTAAGGAGTTGTTAGTCAGTCGTATATTGCTATCCACCAATAAATCTTGGTACAAAGTATTTGCGTAGTTGGAAGGAACGGGGCCAATAACACCGCCCTTGTACGCTCGGTTGGCAATGAAGTTGCTATCGTTTTCGGCAAGGTCGGCAAAGGCCAAAACATCTCGAATTTCGGGGTCGTTATCCACCGGTCTTCGAACGACCCACACTTCAATTCGGGTAATTCGATAAGGGCTTTGAATAACGGGTAACTTGGAAAGAGCTCGGTCGAAGTTGGCTCGGAACGATTGGTTGAGGAAGAAATGTCGGTTCGCGTCGTATTCGTCGGCCGCCAGGGAAAAATTGGTTACTTGAGCTCCGTTTTGTACGGTAATATT
>CANHCV010000028.1 GCA_947459245.1 Bacteroidota bacterium | reverse complement strand
GGGAAGCGTTCGTTGCTGATGCAGAGGTAGGGGTAAGTTTTATCGTCTTTTAAACTGACGTTGAACTTGGGTTGATGGGTTTTAATGAGGCTGTTTTCCAGCAGAAGGGCATCCACTTCTGAATCCACAATGGTGTATTCAATTCGGTCGATGGATTTCACGAGAAGGCGCAGCCTTCCACCAATTAAATCTTTGGTGAAGTAGGAAGAAACGCGTTTTTTTAGGTTTTTCGCTTTTCCAACGTAGATGATTTTATCTTGTTGATCGTAGTAGCGGTACACCCCGGGTTTTTCGGGAAGGTGGGGTTGCGCAACAGCGTAAGCGGGATGCATGCGGGGTTATTCGAAAACGTTTTCGATGGCTTCTTCGGTGGAGGAGGTGTCGATGGTTTCCATGCCGCGATTGGCGCAGTTGAGCACTTCCATTCGGAAGCCTTTGGGCACTTCAAAATCGCGGTTTTCAAATCCTAAATCTTTATCGGCATACACTTTTCCCAAGAATCGTCCCACTTGAGGGAGGGCCGAGTGGGAGCCGCCACCGAGTTGGGTGCTTCGGAAACGAACGCGGCGATCTTCGGCACCGGTCCAACATCCCACCACCAATCGGGGTGTAATTCCCATGAACCAGCCATCGGCATTTTCGTTGGTGGTGCCCGTTTTTCCCCCAACGTAGCAATTGGAGTAAGCCCAAATGCTACCGCCGGTTCCTCTTCTGCAAACACCTTGCAGCAGTTGAGTGGTGATGAAAGCGGTATTTTCGTCGTACACTTCCTCTACTTTCGGGGTGAAATCGGCCAACACGTTCCCGTTTTTATCTTCAATTCGGGTAATGTACAGGGGTTCTACCCATTCTCCGCCGTTGGGGAAAGCACCGTAGGCGCCCACCATTTCAACAAGGGAAATTTCGAAACTTCCCAAGCACAAGGAAGGAACGGCATCCATGAAACTGGTGATTCCCAATTTTTTAGCGTAATCGATAACAATCTGGGGGCCGATTTTCTTCATGAAATGGGCCACAATGTTGTTCACAGAACGCGCCAAACCCGAAAACATGGTGTAATACCCGCCAATGCTTCCGTCGGCATTTTTAGGGGTCCAATTTTCAAAATCGGGAAAAGTAACGGGTTGGTTGGGGATTTGTTGGCAAGGGTCCTCGCCCAATTCCAACGCAGCAGAGTACACCAAGGGTTTGAAAGTGGAGCCCACCTGCCGTTTTGCGCCGATGTTCACGTGGTCGTATTGGCTGTGTTCAAAATTAATTCCACCCACCCACGCTTTGATTTGTCCGGTTCCCACTTCCATGGCCAGCATGGCCGATTGAAGTATTTTTTGCGAATAGCGAATGGAATCCCATACCGAGATGGTGGTATCAATCTTTCCTTTCCAAGAAAAAAGCGTTGTTTTTACAGGCTTTTGGGCCAAATCATAAATTTCATCCCAATCTTTTCCGAGGTCTTTCCACGTTTGGTAGCGATCGGTTCTTTTGAGGGCCAGTTTATAAATGGAGGTGGTATCCCAAGGCAATTTCTGATTTCTCCAGTGGTCGTAAAATTCCTTTTGGAGTTTGGTCATGGATTCTTGCACGGCCTCTTCAGCATAGGTTTGCATGCGGGAATCGATGGTGGTGTAAATGCGGAGTCCGTCTTTGTAAACGTTGTAGGTTTCTCCGTTGGGTTTTTTGTTTTTAAGGCACCAGCCTTCGAGCGGGTTTTTTTCCCAGCGGGTTAAATCGGCTTGGTAGCGGGCGTATTCCCGTTTGTATTCGATGCTGTCTTTGTCGAGCCCTTCGAAGAAATAATCGTCTTCGTTGGGTTTTTTGTGCATGAGTTGTTTTCTCAGGTATTCGCGGAAGTGGGTTGCCATTCCCTCCCGGTGGGTTTCGGGCGCATAATCTACTTTGATGGGGAGGGCCTTGGCTTCTTCCAATTGAGTTTCGGTGAGGAACCCATTTTTTTCCATTTGTTTCAAAACCACATTTCGGCGGTTGAACGAACGTTCTGGATTTCTTTTGGGGTTGTACAAGGTGCTGGCTTTCAGCATGCCCACCAACGTAGCCGATTCTACCAGCGAAAGGTCTTTGGGTTCTTTGTTGAAGAAGGTTCGGGAAGCGGTTCGAATGCCGAAAGCGTTGTTACCAAATTCTACCGTGGTGAAATACAGGGCAATGATTTCTTCTTTGGTGAAGCGTCTTTCCAACTTGATGGAAATGAGCATTTCCTTAAATTTTTGATAAACGCGGTTGAAAATATTGGTTCGTTCAACCCCGTGAAACATGTTTTTCGCCAATTGTTGGGTGATGGTTGAACCGCCTCCTTTCCGTCCGAGGAAGGTAATCGCGCGCAACATGGCTTCGTAATCGATACCGCTGTGATCGTAAAAACGTTCGTCTTCGGTGGCGGTGAGGGCTTGTACGAGGTAAGGAGATAGCTCATCGTACCGGGTTACGCTCCGATTTTGAATGTACATTTTGCCGATGAGCTTTTGGTCTACCGAGTATACTTCCGTTGCCAAATTGCTTTTCGGATCTTCCAATTCCTCCAAAGAGGGCATGTAGCCCAACCATCCATTCCAAGATAAAAAGATAAACAGGGTGAGGAAGGCAAAAATGCCGCCTACTACTTTCCAAAAAAGGATTTTCGGGTCTTGCTTCATGTTATTGTTGCTGATAAAATGCCTGATAATAATCGAGGTATTCTTTCAATTTTCCGGTTTTGATGAGGGTGGTAAAGTTGTTTTTGGAGATGGCAAAGATTTTGTTTTTGCCGGGTTGCGTTCCTGTTAACAATTCAGGGTCGGTTTCTGCGATGCCGGCAAAATACAGGGCTTTTTCTTTGTCTTTGAAAGTACGAACAATGAAAGCTTGGTTGGTATTTGCCAAAACCGTAGAAGTAATTTGAAGGTTTTCGAGTCCGAATTTTGCATCGTTGAATTGGGCCAATCGAACATCCAGTTTTATTCCTACGTAACCGGTTTGGCCCATATCCGCAGCGAGAACAACGAAATGCTCGTCGTTGAACGTGTTCTTGAACAAAGAAGTATCTACAACCACGTTGGTTTTCAAGGAGGTGTTAACGCCGGAATTGTTGGTTTCGTTGATGGGAGTTGATTCCTGTGGGTTGGAGCCCCGGCGAAGGAGCATCAGAATTTCATCGGCGTACGATTTCGCCGGATGGGAGGCATACGTGGTGGCCACGTGCGTAAGGGTTTTTTCGGCATCGCCGGGCAAACCCAATTTGAATTGTGCCAACCCTTTCATCAACTCAAAGCGTGGGGTGAATTGAGAAGAGGAAGTGTCGAGCAAAGCTTTTTCCGATTCCCTGAGAACGGTTTTGTAGTTCTCGGCTTGGTATTCGGCAAAAATGGCTTGGTATTTTTTCTCCATCCGCTTGTCCAAATTATCCTCTTCGGGTAGCGCCTTTCCTTGAAGCAGATAGGCGTATTTGGAGGTAGAATCTTTCAGCAATAAGTTTTTGTAATAGGTTGCTTTGGTTGCATTGGGTACGTCTGTCCAAAGTTGGTACAGGTTGTACCACGATTCTTTTTGGTATTTGTTTTCGGGGTATTTGGAGAGCAATCCTTCGAAAGATTTGATGGATTCCTTGTCTTCCTTCATGCGATCGCGATAAATCATGCCAAGGGAGAAATACGCTTCGATGACCCGTTGTTGCAGCGCCTCGACGCCGGATTGATTTTTCGGCACGGCCGACATTCGGCTCTGAATTTCGGTTTCTTTGGCGCTGCCGTTGTCTTTTGGATCTTTAGGTGCGTTTTGCGCCAAGGTGGAAGTGTCGGTTTTGGGAGCTCCGCCATCGGGTTGTTCCATTTCTTTTTTGCTTCGTCTCCAGTTGTCTTCGTTGGGACGATCTCCCCAGGTGCGTTTAAATTCGGAAAAGCCCAAGCTTTTTGCGGCGGGGTTATCGAAGGCCCAGCTGGAGTTGGCGGCTGCGTTTCCGGGGTTGATATCGGCTACACCGTTATTTTTATTATCGGCGTTTTTCTTGGCATCTTCCGCTTTTTTCTTGGCGTTAGCTGCTTCTGCAGCGATGGATTTTTCCACCTCTTTGCGGAGTTGGGCAGAATCGAGTTTGGCGAGTTTTAAAAGGGAATCGCCTTCCTGAATGGTTTTGATCAGTTTCACCACTTCGGTAAGCGATTCTTTTCTACCGGTAGCTCTTTCGTATTCAGGATGGTTTTTTGGCAAATAGGCCGAGGCGGAGTCGTAATAGAGTTGCGCCAATTCAAAATCGGGTTTGGCAAAACAAATTTCCGCTGCGCGCAAGTACGAGGTTCCTTTGATGCCCAAATTAACCGTGGCGGTCCACGCTGCTTTTTGGAAGTTCAAAAAGGCCGGTTGATTCTTTTTTTGCTTGAGGTCGAGCTGCGCCAATTCATAGTACAATTGGTCGTAATTCGATTTGTTTTTTTGTTCTTTGAGCATTTTGGTAAGCAAGCGACGTACTTCGGCATCGTTTCCTTTCTCGAAGATGCGGATGAGGTTGAGTTTGGCATTGAATTCCAAATCGTAAGGCGGATTTCCTTTCAAGGAAGCCGTGAAGTAGGGTTTTGCTTTGTTGTTTTTTCCGGAAGCCATCAGGAGTTGCCCCATCAGGAAATTGTAACGAGACCGTTCGTACTTGGTGAGTTTAAGCTTGAAGCATTTTTCGAGCGATTTTGCCGCTTCGTCGTAGTTGCCTTCCTTCATGTAGTAGGCGGCATAGGTGGCGAATAGGAAGGGTTTTTGTTTTTCGGTGAGCGACTTCAGGGTTTTGGCCGTTTCCAAAGCAGAAAGTGCGGAGGAGCCTTGGTTCGCTCCCAAATACGCGTTGGCGGCCCAAATCAAGGCCAATGGAGCAGTGGGTTGATCTTTGAAGCGGGAGTAAACGTATTGGAAGTTATCGATGGCTTCGTAGTATTGTTTCTTGAAGAAATAGCCGCGGCCAATCACCAAATAACAATCGTCAACCCATTTACTTTTTTCGTGTTTTTGAATCACCAAACCTGCTTTTTTGATGGTTTCATCCATAATTTGGAAGGATGCCTTGGCAGCGGCATCGTCGCCAAACGGGAAAACGGGCAAAAGTGAATCGTAGCGATCTACCAAATTGAGGCGGATTTCTTTGGCGCGTTCGAGTTGCTTAAAATCGGCATTGAAGTACCCGTTGAATCGCGCCGTGGTGTTGTGGTAAAAGTAATACATGGTTCCTTCGGGCGCACAACTGCCGAGGAATAGAAGGAGGGAAAGAAAAACGAGGTTTTTCAAATCGTTTCGAAAAAAAGATGCAACTTTGTACAAATTTACCGAATTAAAATCGTTCCGTGAGCGAAAACAAGAAAAATGATGCAATGAAGTGGGCAGGGATGGCTTGGGAGATGGCTGCCACCATGGGCGTTTTTGTTTTTTTGGGTTGGAAAGGCGATGCTTGGTTGGGCACAAAACCGTGGCTCACCCTCGTTGGCAGCCTTTTGGGAGTGGGTGGAGCGATGTGGGTCATGTTTAGAAAAGCGTTTAGAAAATGAAAACGAAAATCTTGGTTTTTTGTGGTGCCGGAATGGCCAGCATTCAATTTATTTTGGTAGCGGCCGGTGGAGATGCGATTTGGGCCTTGGCCGATGCCGGAACGTGGGCAGCGCACGCCTTTTTGTTTTTGCTCTACGGCATTTCCGGTTATGTGATAGGGGCGGGGAAAGATCCCAAAAAGTTTGTTACCCGATTCATGGGAGCCACCGGACTTCGATTTTTCTTGTCGTTGATGTTTGTTCTGCTTTTAAAGTTTGGATTTGCCGAGCCGTTCAAGGTGCATGTGGTGCAGTTCTTGATTTTGTACATGGTTTATCTGATTGCAGATTCTTGGAGTTTGATGACTCGAAAGGCATAAAAAAAGGGGCATCAAGCCCCTTCTTTATTGGTATTTGTCCGAAATTATTTATCCACGCAAACCACTTTCGCGCTATCGGCACCGGCTTCAGAAATGAAGGTTGCTTTGCCGTTGTCAACCGCAGTTGTGCTTCCGCAGATTTCTTGGGTGCGAACACCACCGCCAACGGGATAAGAACATTCAATGCATTTTTTGCATGAAGTAGAACCGTACGCTAGTGCGGCCAAGGAAAGGAGGAAAAATACTTTTTTCATAGTTGTGTGTTTTTTCAAAAGTAATAAGGGCTTTTCGTTTCTCCAAAATTAACGAAGCATTTTTGCGGTATTTCTGCGTAAATGATTCGGATTTCCTACCTTTGCGAAAAATTTTTCTTATGGAATACCGCATCGAACGAGACACCATGGGCGAGGTAAAAGTACCTGCCGACAAATATTGGGGTGCTCAAACCGAACGTTCTCGAAACAATTTCAAAATTGGTCCCGAAGCTTCCATGCCGAAGGAAATCATTTATGCCTTCGCTTATTTGAAAAAAGCAGCGGCGTATGCCAACCACGAATTGGGAGTTTTAACGGTTGAAAAGCGTGATTTGATTGCCCAAGTTTGCGATGAAATTTTAACCAAAAGTTTAGACGATCAGTTTCCCTTGGTGATTTGGCAAACCGGTTCGGGTACCCAAAGCAACATGAACGTGAACGAGGTGGTTGCCTACCGTGCTCACGTGATGCAAGGCGGTTCATTAATGGATGAAACCAAGGTTTTGAATCCGAACGACGACGTAAACAAAAGCCAAAGTTCCAACGATACCTACCCAACCGCCATGCACATTGCTGCTTACAAGCAAGTGATGGAAATTACCCTTCCCGGAATGCAGCAATTGCGGGATTCGTTGAGCAAAAAAGCGCAAGAATTTGATCACATTGTTAAAACGGGACGCACCCACTTCATGGATGCTACCCCATTAACCTTGGGACAAGAGTTCGGTGGATATGTTCAACAAATCGATAACTCCATGCGCGCCATCAAAAATGCGTTGGAAATGGTCAAAGAATTGGCGCTTGGTGGTACAGCCGTTGGAACGGGTTTGAATGCGCCAAAAGGTTACGATGTTTTGGTTGCTGCGAAAATTGCCGAGTTTACCGGATATCCGTTTGTTACCGCTCCCAACAAGTTTGAAGCCTTGGCCGCCCACGATGCGATGGTGGAGTTGAGCGGTGCCTTAAAGCGGTCAGCCGTTGCATTGATGAAAGTAGGAAACGACATTCGCATGCTCAGTTCTGGGCCGCGTTCCGGCATCGGAGAAATCATCATTCCCGATAATGAACCGGGTTCTTCCATCATGCCCGGGAAAGTGAATCCTACCCAACCCGAAGCGTTAACCATGGTTTGTGCTCAAGTGATGGGGAACGACGTTGCCGTTTCCATTGGTGGCTCAAACGGACATTTTGAACTGAACGTGTTCAAGCCGTTAATTGCCGCAAACGTATTGCAAAGCGCTCGTTTGTTGGGCGATGCTTGCGTAAGTTTCACCGAAAAGTGTTCCGATGGAATTCTTCCCAACTTGCCTACCATCAAACAACACTTGGAAAACAGTTTGATGTTGGTGACTTCGTTGAATCCGCACATTGGGTATTACAAAGCTGCTGAAATTGCGAAGAAAGCGCATAAAGAAGGAACAACGTTGCGGGAAGCAGCCGTGACTTTGGGGTATGTAACCAACGAGGAATTCGACCTTTGGGTAGATCCATCCAAAATGGTTGGAAAATAAACCCGAAATTGAAAAGAAGAAAAGGGCAGCCCATCGGACTGCCCTTTTGGTTTTATAAAGGATTCTTAGCGTGGAAAAGAATTCTTGAACTTAAAATTTGTAACCCAGCCCCAGTCCAACTTGGGAACGATGGGAATAGTCGAGGTTACTGGAAAACGGGTCATCATCTTGGGAATAGATGTTTCCAATGTAAACCTGCCAAATCAATCCAAAATCTGCGGTGCCTTTGTACCCCAGGATGAGTGAATAGCTGGTTAACAGGGTTTTCTTAGCATCAACAGCGTTTCCGATGAGGTTTTGAAGGACCAATGCTGGCCCGAAAACCACCCGGTGTTTGTTTCCGTATTCCATGTTAACGCCCGCCGAATTTCCATACCAGTAGTACTTTTTCAATTGAGGGCTTTCGCCTCCTTCAGCAAATCCGGTAGAGGCAAAGGGCGAAACGCGAAAGCTATTTTTCAGAAGGATTTGCCGTTCGGCAAGAACTCCAACGTTTCCGCTGTACAGGTAACCCGCTCCCACTTGAATGGCCCATCCATCTTTTTTATCAGCAGAAGGAACTTCCTGACAAAAAAGCGTGAGCGGAAAAAAAAGCAGGGCTGTGATGAAGATTCTTGAGAATCTATTGATCAATGTGGATGTGTTTGTCATGGAATAAGGTTTTTAATGGGATGGTTCGATACCCGATTAATCTTTGATGCAGCGGTTCGGGCAAGGAAGGAAAACAAGTCTTTTGTTTCATTGGAATGATTTAATCGGTTCAAAAAAGGATTTGAAATCATCCAAGATAAAAAAGAGGAAGAGCCGCTAGTGCACTGCTAAGGTAGGCGAAGGAATGGAAGAAGTACAGAAAATAGTTACAAATAAAAAATGGGCAATCCGGGTAGGTGATTTGCCCGTTCCCTGAGGGTCTCGAAGGAGACGGGCGGCCCCTTGATAAATCCCGACGAATGTCGGGACACTCGGGAAACAATACCTGCTGGTCGAGTGAATTTTCGTCAGAAAATTATTATCGAGACCAGCGGATACTCGGGCAACGGAAATAAGAGGGGTCCTCGAGTGTTGCTCTCGATACACTTCTCATTTCATTCGAACCACTCGAGCAACAGGAAAAAAGGCGGTCATCGAGTGTTCCTCTCGATAGAAATCTCACTTCGTTCGATTCACTCGAGGAACGGGGATAAAAGGCGGTCATTGAGTGTTGCTCTCGATACACTTCTCATTTCATTCGAACCACTCGAGCAACAGAAAAAAAGGCGGTCATCGAGTTTTCCCGACGAAGGTCGGGAAAGTATCGAGATGGCGCCGATTAATCTTTGAGGCAGCGGATGGAAAAACCGAGACCCTTACCGTGGTTGGACCGTTCGATCTCTGAAAGGGAAGAGTCCAAAAAGCGATCGACTGCAAAGGTAGCGTAAAACTCGGAAGACGACCAGAAGCTGGGGTTGAACCCTATGCCGTCGAATGCTCCAACTGCTCCAACTGCATAGCGATAACCGCCTGGCAGCGCAGAAAATCCGCTGCTGTTAGTGGCTCCCAAATTTGGAGAAGCCCATAAGCCACTGGTGGATTTCATTTTACCTCCCGCATCCGTTCCACTCAATCCAGTCGTTCCGCAGTTCACCGTAGCGTCTAAAAACGTTGTTAGCATACAATATTCCCCATCACTCGGCACGTGCCAGCCTGTGGGACAAAGGCCCCTTACATTGCCTGTAAAGGCGGGACTTGGAGAAGTGGTATTGCTCGCCCCGTTTTGGTATTGAACCGCTTCCGCCCATTGGTACAAACCGCCGTAAATGGTGCAATTGGCGGTGTCGTTGTTGTAGCAGTATTTCTCTAAAATGCCGTTGTTGGTTTGTTCGTTGGCGCCCTGCACCATGGTTCCTGCATTCACGTTTTTCTGGAACCAACATTGGGTGCCGATCTGTACGGTGGGGTAGCTTTCACCCGCGTAGAATACGGCTTGTCCGCAAGCGAACGGGGCAGGGGAGGAAACGTTTCCGGGGGCGGACACCAAGGTGGGCTGTCCGTTCACGGTTTTGATTTGGTAGGCGTTGCCCAAACTGTCGCGGAGGAAATTTGCTTCCTCTGCTCGCTTCGCTACTCCACTCACCAACGCATACGGCACACTCACGAGTTGGGAAGTTCCTAAACTCACCCAAGTGCCGTTTTGCTGTACCTCCGTTTTGAGATATTTGTTGCGGCCGTTCGCCCATGGAATACTGTCGAACGTGCCGGAAACGGCGGTTCCACCCCCAATTTGAAGGGAGAACAATCCGCTGCCGTTGGTGGGGGTGGAATGGGTTTCCACGTAGGCGGCCGCACCGGTAGAAGAACTATCGAGCACCGAAAGTTTGAGCGCAATCGTTTGGTTCTTCATGGGTTTGCCAGCGGAATCCACCGCGGCGCCTTGGTAGTTGATTTTGCCGGGCACGCCCGCCACGCTCCCGAGGGTGGAGGCGTTGGACGTGACCGTTAGCGTGGCCGCATTGGAAGTGTCGCTTTGGCAGGTGGTAGCGATGCAGCGGAATTGGGCGCCATCGATGGTGGAGCGACCTTGAACCGAAAGCATAGAAGTAGTATCACCCGAGAATAGGGCAGATTGGGGAATGTTCACCCATCCGGCGCCCAATCCCAAATTCATCTGCCACTGGAACGTGGAGGTGGTATCTACCTGAACCGCAAAGATGGTGGTTTGTCCTTGGGCCACCGATTTGTTTTGCGGTTGGGCCGTGAACGTGGGCTGACAACCTGCTAGAAATAACTGCCTAACTTCGGCAGGAGTTAATGCACGATTGTAGATGGCGATGTCGTCGAGGAGGCCGTTGAACCAATAATTAGATGTTCCTGAGCCTCCCAAAATAATAGGATAACTATTTTGGCTTGGATTCATTCCAGGACTATTAAAAATATAAATTAATTGATTGTTCAAGTAAATTTTTACGTATTGTCCATTTTCAAAAACGTAAGTAAAATTGTTCCATTGAGCAGAATTTGGAGTGGTATTAATAGAGAAATACCCAGTTAAACCGTTATTTTGTTTTACATAACAAGATGGGCCAAATTCTGTTCCAATACCTCTAAATCCGAAAGCAATATTTGATGAATAAATATCATTATTGTTAGCCTGATTTGTTAGAAAAAAAACATCGTATCTTGGAATTAAAAAACTATTCATTTTTGTCCAAACAGAAAAAGAAACTGAATTTGTTAAAGATTGATTTGGAATTTGAATAAAATCACTATTTCCATCAAAACCATACGCCTTCCCGGTATTCCCAAATCGGTCCGCAGCCAAGGTGGCTCCATTCACGGTGCCGTGGTTGCCGTTCCCGCTTTCGTCGTTGGCATTGCCGTTGAACGGCCACCAACCCACCAATCCGTTGGGTGGAACGTAACTCGGAATTTGGGCGTTAGCGAAGGTGCCAAGGCACACAAAGAGGGCGAGGGTGAAGAGGTGTTTCATTGCCATTTATATTTCTTACAAATGTAAAAAATAAATTTTCAATATCATGTTTGTAGTGGTTTGTTTTTCAAAAATTAATGGACAATCGGGTAGGGTGGTCCCTGAGCGTGTCGAAGGGCGGCCCCTCAATAAATCCCGACGAATGTCGGGACACTCGGGGACCACCCCCAAAAAAACTAAATCTTAGTTTTTATTTCTCATGCACCGGAATTGTGAGGAGGTCCTCGAGTGTTGCTCTCGATACACTTCTCATTTCATTCGAACCACTCGAGCAACAGGGACACTCGGGAAACCATACCGGCTGGTCGAGTGAATTTTCGTCAGAAAATTATTATCGAGACCAGCGGACACTCAGGCATCGGAATTGCCCCTACCAATGGTTAACCGAAAAACTCAGTAACAGCGCCAATGATGTAGGCCCGTTGTTCCTCCGTCATTTCGGTATGCATGGGCAAACTGATCACCTCATCGCACAAACGAAGACTAACGGGTAAATTCAATCCTCCGTGCTCGGCTTTAAAAACCGGTTGCAAATGCAACGCGATCGGATAGTAAATCATGGTTGGAATGCCTTTCGATTTCAAAAAATCGGCCAACGCTTGACGGTTTCCATGGGTACAGCGCAAGGTGTATTGGTGAAAAACGTGGGTGGATTGCGCTGAAATGCTTGGGGGAATGATTCCAGGAATATTCGCAAACGCTTCCGAATAGCTCTTGGCCAATGCTTGTCGGGCGGCCGTGAACGAATCCAAATGCTTCAGCTTAACGTCTAAAATTGCTGCTTGAAGCGTATCTAAACGGGAGTTAATCCCAATGATTTCGTGGGTGTACTTCACTTTCTGCCCGTGGTTGCGAATCATTTTCAACCGCTCTGCCAACGTTTCGCTTCGGGTTAACACCGCGCCCCCGTCTCCATAACAACCCAAATTTTTACTCGGGAAGAACGATAGCGTTCCAATATCACCCATGGTTCCCGCAAAACTTGTCCGCCCGTCCGAAAACGTATATTTTGCACCAATGGCTTGGGCGGTATCTTCAATAACCAACAATTGATGGGCGTTTGCCAAATCCAAGAGTGCTTCCATGGGAGCGCACTGACCAAACAGGTGAACCGCAATGATGGCTTTGGTTTTGGAGGTAATGGCGTTTTTTGCCGAAAGTGGGTCGATGCAAAACGTGTGCTCATCAACGTCCACAAAAACCGGAGTCAAACCCATGAGCGCTGCGGCTTCAGCGGCGGCAATGTAATTGAAAGAAGGAACAATGACCTCGTCTCCCGGTTTCAATTCCAACGCCATGAAAGCCATTTGAAGCGCGTCGGTACCATTTCCACATCCCCAAACAAAGGGAACATCGAGTTTTTCCGATAAATGGTGTTCAAATTGGCGAACAGCTTCTCCCTGAATGAACTGGGAACGAACAATAACCTCGTTCATGGCCGCATCGATGTCCGTTTTTAAACGATCATACTGCGCGGCCAAATCAACCATTTGGATGGATTTCATGCTACAAAGGTATTTATTTCGATTGTTTTCAACCGCAATAAATTGGATAATTTAGAAGAACAATTGGTAAACAGCCATTTGTTCTTTCATTCTTTCTGAAAGGGCAGCATTTAAATGTCCCAGTGTATTTAAAATCAATTCGGCCTCCGAATGATACGATTTTATTTTTTCTGAGGTCCAATGGGATGGAGGCGGTTGCAAATTGGTAATGCGATCGGCCAATTTTACCATCCCCACTTCTGGTGGAGATACCAAAATGCGTTCAAGGCTGTCAGCCATACGAAGGCTTTTTTCCAATGATTCATTTTTGGTGAGGGCCTTCACTCCTTCAACCACCGCCGTTCCAAATCGCTCCTCCATCTCCGTTTCTTCGCAGGAAGTATCTTCCAAAACATCGTGAAGCAGTGCCAGTTGAACAGCAAAATTCAAATCAAACGTTGGAGATTGGTGGTGTGCGAAAATCATTTCCATCGCTACATTTCCAATGTGAACGGCGTACGGAACATCTAACGTTCCATTCACCCAATTCTCAGAAATATGGTGCTTTTGGGCTGCAAAGAAAAAGGCCTTTTGGTATGAAGATTGGACCGACATGGGAAAAAGTTTTCTCAAATGTAAATCGGATGTGGGCAAGTTGTGGCGCTGAGTGCGAAAATTTCTTTGAAGAAGTTCCATGCTTTGGCTGATAACTTTGCAGAATGCCTATTGCTCCCCCTCAACACCAAACGGAAGATCGCGCACCCTTTCAGCGATTGCTTCGCATCATGGACGAATTGCGCGAAAATTGTCCGTGGGATAAAAAACAAACCCTCGAATCGCTTCGCTACCTCACCATCGAGGAAACCTACGAACTTTCCGATGCCATTTTGAGCAACGATTTGCCCGCTTTGAAAGGAGAATTGGGCGACCTTTTGCTTCATTTGTGTTTTTACAGCCGAATTGCGGCCGAACAAAACGCGTTCGATATCAACGATGTGATCAACGGGATTTGCGAAAAGCTGATTTACCGGCACCCGCACATTTACGGAGACGTGCAAGTTGCTGATGAAAACGAGGTGAAAGCCAATTGGGAGAAGTTGAAGCTAAAAGAAGGAAAAAAATCGGTCCTCGAAGGCGTCCCCCAATCGCTTCCCGCCATGGTTAAAGCCGCTCGAATTCAGGAAAAAGTGCGTGGCGTTGGCTTCGATTGGGAGCACCGCGAACAAGTTTGGGCAAAAGTGCAGGAAGAACTTCAAGAGCTTCAAACCGAAGTGGAAGCCAACGATGCCGAAAAAATGGAGAAAGAGTTGGGAGATGTGTTGTTTTCCATCATCAATTACGCTCGGTTTATTGGCATCAATCCCGAGGACGCCCTCGAAAAAACCAACCGAAAATTCATTCAGCGCTTCCAGTTTTTAGAAGAAAAGGTGAAGGAAGATGGAAAATCGTTGAGTGAAATGCCCTTGGAAGAAATGGACCAGTATTGGGAAGCATCTAAAAAAATTGCACCGTGAGGCAGTTGCAGCTCAAAGAATTGGGTCGCAAATCCATCGCGGAATTCGCCCAGAGCGATAAAATTCCGGTCATTGCCGTTTTGGATAATTTGCGAAGCTTGAACAATGTTGGAAGTTTCTTCCGAACGGCCGATGCCTTTGCCTTGGAAGCCATTTACTTGTGTGGATTCACAGGCACACCCCCTCATCCCGAAATTCGCAAATCGGCCCTCGGGGCCGAGGACGCTGTACCTTGGAAAAAGTGGGAAACAACGACCGAGGCCATTCGTGCGTTAAAAACGGAAAACACGGTGGTTTGGGCGGTGGAACAAACCGATCAATCCGTTCCCCTTAATTCCCTTCAGCAGTTTCCGGCACAGCGGATCGCGTTGGTTTTTGGAAACGAGGTTCACGGAGTTTCTCCTGAAGTTTTATCTTTGGTGGATGGAGCGTTGGAAATTCCCCAAGAAGGAACAAAACACTCCCTCAATGTGAGCGTTTGTGCTGGCGTTGTGTTTTGGAAATTGTTTGAATTGTATCGAAAATAAAAAAACCATGAAAGTTGCCTTTTTAATCATCGCAGGACTTATTTCAGTGCCTGCACTTGCACAAAAAAAGAGTAAAATGGAGGTTCCAAAAACCGAGAAAGGAACGGTTGTTCACGATTACTTTGGAACCAAAGTGAATGATCCGTACCATTGGCTTGAAGACGATCGAGCTCCAAAAACGGAAGAGTGGGTTCGTCAACAAAATACCGTAACCCAAACCTATTTAAAACAAATCCCTTTCCGAAATCAAATTCGAGAAAAACTGGAAACCTACATTCAGTTTGAACGCAAAAGCGCGGTAATGTGGGTGGGGAAAGCTCGGATTTTTTCGCTTCAAAAAGGGAATGAAAACCAACCCACGTATTACATCCAAGAAGAAGAAGGAGCAGAACCTACCGTTTTCTTGCACCCCAAGGAATTTTCAGAGGAAGGTTTAGCGTCCATTTCCATCCTTTCTCACGACCCATCTAATCAATACGTGGTCTATGCGATTGCACTGGCAGGTTCCGATTGGCAAACCATTAAAATTCGTGATGTTCGATCAAAAAGAGATCTTCCTGATGAAATTAAATGGGTTAAGTTCTCCGGTGCAGAGTGGTTGGAAACGGGCTTTTTCTACAATTGTTACGACGAACCTCAGAAAGGCGATGAGCTGAAAGGAAAAAATACCGGAATGAAAGTCAAATTCCATAAAATCGGTTATCGCCCTGAACAGGATGTTTTGGTTTATCAAGATTCTTTGAATCCTTTACGGTACTATGGAATACAGGTTTCACAAGATTCAAAATACGTTTTTCTTACCAAATCGACCGGAACAGATGGATTTGAAACCTGGTATTGTAAAAGCAGTGATTTTAATCGAAATGCGTTCAAACCCATCACCTCAGGATTTTCCAATAAAATTTCCATCATCGATCATGTTGGTAATGATCAGTTTTTAGCTTTAAGTGATTTGAATGCACCCAATTACCAATTGGTGATTTATTCCACAGTTGGTAACGATTCATTCGCCTGTAAAACCATCCTTCCAGAATCTAAAGAAGCGTTGTTGGATGGGGTTTTACGTGTAAAAGATGAACTCGTGCTTACCTACCTCGAAAATGCGCAAACAAAAATTAAGATTTGCAGCCTCAGTGGCCAAAACATGCGCAATGTTGATCTGCCCGGAATTGGAACAGCATCGGTTAGTAAAGGGACGGAAGACGGGGAGGTATTTCAAATTTCGTTCACTTCGTTTACCCAACCAACGGCACAGTTCGTTTTCCACCGGGTAAAAAATGCCATCATTGAAGAGTATTACCCCAATTTCCAATTCAATACCGAAGTGGAAGTTCAACAAGTGTGGTATCCCTCCAAAGACGGCACCAAGGTTTCCATGTTTCTCATCCATAAAAAAGGTTTGAAAAAATCTGGAAATAATCCGACCTTTTTGTACGGTTACGGCGGATTCAACATCAGTTTAACGCCATCCTTTAGCACCAATTATTTGTGGTTAATCGAGCAAGGTGGAATTGTAGCTATCGCTAATTTACGCGGTGGAGGCGAGTACGGTGAAAACTGGCACCAAGCCGGAATGAAACTGAAAAAACAAAATGTTTTCAACGACTTCATCGCAGCGGCCGAATACCTCATTTCCGAGAAATACACCTCCAAAGAATTTTTAGCCATTTCCGGCGGATCCAATGGTGGCCTCTTGGTGGGCGCTTGCCTCACCCAACGCCCCGATCTTTTCAAAGTTGCCTTCCCTGCGGTGGGCGTGCTCGACATGCTTCGCTACCAAAAATTCACCGTAGGTTGGGGTTGGGTTCCCGAATACGGTAGTTCGGAAGACTCCAAGGAAATGTTCGAATACCTTTATCGTTACAGCCCTCTTCATGCGTTAAAACCCAAAACAAATTATCCTGCAACCATGGTTACCACCGGCGATCACGACGATCGAGTGGTTCCAGCCCACAGTTTTAAATTCGCCGCTCGTTTGCAAGAATGCCAAGCCGGACCAGCACCAACGCTCATCCGAATTGATGTGAATGCCGGACACGGTGCTGGAAAACCGCTCGCCAAAGTATTGGATGAAAATGCCGATAAATGGGCGTTCATGTTTTGGAACATGGGGATCAAAACCATCAAGTAAGATGCCTAAAATACATGTTTGCCTCACCCCGGCTCTGATCTCCCTTTTCGATTTGTCGGATAAACGAGTAGTGGTAACCGATGTGCTTCGAGCGACCAGCGCCATGGTTACGGGTTTGGCCCACGGTGTTGCGTGCATTCGTCCCGTTTCAACGGCCGATGAGGCCAAACGATGGGAAGAATTGGGCTACTTGGGAGCAGCAGAACGAGACGGAAAAGTGGTGGATGGATTTACGTTCGGGAACTCTCCATTTGCCTACATGGGAGAGGAGGTTCAAGGAAAAAAAATAGCGTTAACCACCACCAATGGCACCAAAGCCATCCACCTTTCCGAGGGTGCTCTGGAAATTTATGCCGCTGGATTTGTCAATCTTCAAGCCATGGTGATGCATTGTTCGAAATTTGAATCGGATGTTTTGGTACATTGTGCGGGTTGGAAGGATCAATTCAACATTGAAGACACCCTTTTTGCCGGCGCCATGGTTTTCCATTTGGAACAACACGGCTTCCGTTGCGCCGACGATGCCGGGATGGCCGCTAAAATGCTGTACGAACAAACCCGAAACGACCTGTTCGGATTTCTTAAAAACTCTTCCCATTACCACCGTCTTTCGCGGCTTGGAATTGAAAAAGACATTGAATATTGCTTGAAAGAAAATGAGGTAGATGTGGTAGGCGTACTTCGAAATGGAGAGTTGGTGAAAGCTTAACGCTGGATCCACTTCACCGTTTCTACACCCACTTCCGTTTCCAATCGAATCCAGTAAACTCCGGTAGGAAAGGGGAAGTCCAATTCCACGATTCCGTCGTTCAAGCGAACGAATTTTTTCTGTTGCAACAGCCTGCCGGTTGCATCGCCAATGGTGGCGGTAACATCCATGGGATACGCCATTTTGGAGTGCAATGAAAATCCGTTTTCACCAACGGTTCCTACCCAAAACTGATTTTTGGGGGCCGAGGTTTGGGTGGTAAGCCGAATCGAATCAACCAAAAAATTGGGCGTGTTGATGAAGGCATGAAACGAGTAAACTCCTTCGGCTTCCGGCGTAGGAAGTTGAAAAGAGAATCGGCCATCGGAGGTGGCGGTAACAGAATCGTAAAAAGCGGCTCCCAACGGACTCGATTTAAGTTCCAGGTAAACGGTGGAGCCGCCCCAAGGCTGATTCAATCGGTTGAAAACCGTTCCCGAAAGTTTTCGAGAAACCGATTTTCCCACGTAAAAATTCCCCACAAAAGAGTCCAATTCTATTCTTTTGGGTTCGTAAGGAAACAACCCTGTTGCCCGCAGATTTGCCGTATCGGCCAAAGAAAAACGGAAAGGGTACTCTCGAACCGTATAACGCATGCGTTCCACTTGGCCTTTCGTAAAAATATTCATGCAACGGTCATCGGAATACTCCATGTAATTTTCCGTCATTCGGTAATTGCCGCATTCAAATGGACCGCTTTGGCATCCAAAAATGGGGTTATTCGAAATCGGGGTATCTTCAACAGAATCGGTAGAGGAGCATCCTCCACCATTTCCCCAGGTATGATCGAGATTGAAATAGTGCCCTACTTCATGAACCGTTGTTCTACCCAAATTGTAAATGGCATCGAGGTAGAAGGTGTCGTTGGCGCTTTTTTCCTTGGCCGATCCGAAATAATACGAGCCGATCACCACACCATCCAACCGTTTGCGTTGGGTTGAATCGGTTGCTAGCATGTAGGGGAGGAACGCATAACCCAATGTACCGTTCAGAATTTCACCCACCACCCACAAGTTGAAGTACTTTTCTGGATTCCATCGGGATTGGTTCTTCATGCGAATATCATCGCTTCCCATTCCGTGGCCGTAAGAATTGGCGTAAGGAACCCGAACAATTCCGTTGGTAGGATTTCCAAAAGGGTCTTTTTCTGCCAATTGAAATAAAATTTTTGCTCTTCCTCCCAAGGGTTTGAACATCGGATCGGTTGCTACAGAGTCCCAATTTTCCCGATTAAAATCGCGATTGAGCGCAGCTATTTGCGATTCAATTTGTTTTTTGGAAAGGTTGGATTTTCGTCCGATTACCGAATCTTCCAATCCGTGCATGATGTGTACCACCGTGGGAATGATGATGATGGAATCGTAGAGCGCTCGGTGGGTTGAATGGGAATTTTCTATGGACGGATGAGGGTGCAACCGACGGTATTCCCGCAATAATTCTTCGGTACCGCATTTGCTTCCTTGCCCCCAAGCAGGAGTTAGGAACAGCAAAAGGAAGGACAGAAGAAAGAGTTTATTCATGTTTCTTTTTCCAAAACGAAGAAAGCGTGAGCAAAATACTTACTGCATGGGAATAACCCACCCCATGGTGCATGAATTTTTGGTAAAAGTTCTGAACCACCTCTTTGGAAATCCAGGTGTTGAACTGTTGATCGTAAATGCGTTGATGGAGTTGTTTCTCGTTCTCATCCCCTAAAAATTGCAATTCCCAATTGCGGTGGATGATGGCTTTTTTACCTATTTTTCTCGATACTTTTTTCGCCAAGCGTACCGGTTTAAACCACCAAGCGTGGAAACCGGGATAATTGAAAAGGTTTCTCCCTGGATATTTTTGCCAATGAATCCGAGCCAATTCGGGGGCATGTGTTTTCAAATATTCAATTTGAATTTGCCGGTCGTTCAACCATTTTTCTGGAACGGTGGTAATGAATTCGCAAAGTTCGTCTTCGAAATAGGGGACAAAAATGGGCGAAATGCTTTCAAAAATATGCATGTTGGAGTTGGTCCAACGCGAGGCCCAATGCAAGGATTTGAATGCACGAATGCGAGCGTTGGGGTCTTCAATTTCAATTTCTGCCAAAAGAGTTGACAAGCGATTTCGCAAATAATCGGAAAAAGAGCCGTCCAAATTCCATTGGTTCCAAAGGGCTTCACCCAATTCCTTTCCGCCTTTTTTCAAAACCTTTTTGTACAATGCGTCAACCATTTCATCAAAGGTTGCTTGGGCTTTCATGCCCATTCCATCGAAAAGAACATCTCCCCAATGGCCGAGAACAAAAAGATTTCCTTTGCCTTTTAAAGCATCGTAAACCGCCATCTGGCGGGGATGGGTAAATTCAGAATAATTTTGAAGAATATCCGAAAGCTGATCGATTTTTCCCCACAGGTAGTTATCGCCAATTTCGAATCCGTTAAACTTAAAATTTTCTGCTTGGGCGATTTGTTTTGAAAAATTTATTTCTCCAATCCCGTTTTTGTACCCGTAACTGTAGGAATACAAGGAGAAATGGTTTTTCAACGCAGCGGCCAATGAACGGCTATCCAATCCTCCAGAGAGCGGAAGAATGACGTTCTTTCCTTGAACGCCTTTTTGAATGACCTGGTGGAAAATTTTAGTGAACTCTTCCGTTGCTTGTTGCAATGAAATGTCCCTCGGTTGATAGGTCCATCGGAAGTAGGTTTGAATGTTAGAAACCACCCCGTTTTCTTCTTCAAACTCCGAAGCCGGTGGAATGGCTTTGAGTTCTTGGTAATACGAAGCATCTCCAAGGAAAAAACCGCAAGCGGCGAAAATGCAAATTTCAGGCAAATCGAGGGTGCCGGGATAGGTTGTCCATTCTTCCCGAGGAATGATTCGGCCAGAACTGGTTTCGTACAAGGTTGTACGATAGGGGATGATTCCAGTTCGCTTTTTCATGTTGGATTATCCCAAAGCTGGGAAACGCTTTTGGGCCATGGAAAAACCATGGAATAACACTTGGGCAAACAAAACATCGGCAACCAAGCTGCGCTCTAAGAATGGAAGTCCCATCGCATAACACTCCATCAGACCAGAGAAATTAGAAGCATAAAATCCGCCTCCAATCCAAACACCAAAGTTGGTAACCAAAAAGAAAATCAAGGAAGAGAAGATGGAAAACAATCCAATTCGAGAAGTTGATGCATTTTGACCAACTTGGAAACCCATCAAAGAAATAAGGGCGTAAGCGGAAAATTGAAAGGCGAAACCGGGCGTTAACCATGTAAACCCATCAAAAAAAGAAGCGTAAACGGTATTGTTTAAAACCAAATCGGTGATCCAAACGGAAAAAATGGGAAGCAAAACCGCCCAACCTTTTCGACCAATAAAAGCTGCTGCAAACACGGTAGCGGCCGTTACGGGAACAAATCCATTCACGTTGGGAATGAGACGCATCAACCCAGCACCCATAACCAAGGCAACAATTACAGAAATCTTCGTACGCTTATGATTCATGCCACTTAATTTTGCTACAAAAATAAACAGAACACTTCCAACTTTTACTTCCTTTTCTTTGCAACGTGGAAATTAATAACGAAATACGCTACAAATTTTTAAAATCCTGCATGACCGATCCGCGCATTGCGCAATTGGAACGGGTTGCAGGATCGCGCACCCGCCACATTGCCATTGCATTGGAAGATGTTCAAAACGATCATAATTCGGCAGCAATCATTCGCAATTGCGATTGTTATGGGATTCAGGATTTGCACGTGATGGACTATCAGAAAACCCCGAAAGTTGCCCACGCCATCGCCAAAGGTGCCGAAAACTGGGTGGATGTTACTTACCATACCGGAACCGAAAACAACGTGCAAACGGCCGTTCATCACCTCCGGTCTCAAGGATATCGCATCGTGGCCACCTCCCCTCACCGGGGCGGCTATTCCCCAGAAACCCTCCCACTTGAACAGCCCATCGCCCTGTTTTTCGGTAACGAACGCGAAGGGATTTCCAACGAAGTGATTCGCCTCGCCGATGATTTTTTGGAACTACCCATGTACGGATTCACCGAGAGCTTCAACGTTTCTGTTTCGGTAGCGCTTTCCCTCCATACCCTTCGCCAACGATTGCAGGATTCCGAAATCCCATTCTTATTGTCCGATCAAGATCGGTACGACTTGCTTTTTCGTTGGGCGCACTACTCGGTGCAAGGCGCCGAACGAATTTTGTCTGTTTTTGAAAAAGAACCCGAACGGTATGCGCACCTTTATTAATGCCATTCTCCTCCCCGTTCGAGTTGTTTTGGGCGTATTGGTGACCATGATCGGCGCCTCTTTGGGCGTGATCGGCGGACTCGTCGACCCCAAGCATCGTTTGGGGATTTATTTCGGAGCTCGTTGGTGGGCGCCATCCGTGCTTTGGGTGCTGGGCGTGAAACTCAAAGTTTTTTACCGAGAACGGGTTCCCATGCACACCGGCCAAGTTTATTTGTGCAACCACGAATCCCTCATCGATATTCCCGTAGCTGCCTACGGTGCACCGCATTTGCTCAGTTTTGTAGGAAAAGAGGAATTGAAAAAGGTGCCTTTCATCGGTTGGGCCATGCATGCTACCGACATGATTTTTATCGATCGATCCAACAAAGAAAAAGCCATTCAATCCATTCGACTTGCTGGGGAGAAAATTCGCCACGGAAAAGCAGTGATTCTTTTTCCCGATGGAACCCGCTCCCGAAACGGGGAAGTGATGCCCTTTAAAAAAGGAAGCTTTCACCTTTCAATCGATAACGAACTCGACATCATTCCCATGGGAATTGTTGGCGCTTTCGAGGTTTTACCCCCTGATACCCTGAAGGTAACTCCCGGTAGAGTGGCCTTGGTTTTTGGTCATCCCATCAAAAAAGAAACGTACCAAGGCCTTTCACCCGAAGAATTGTCGGATTTGGTTCGGAACACCATTTTGGAATTGAGAGAAGAAGGGAGAAGATTGTGGTTAAACGCGTAAATCCTTCCGAATTATGGGGCCAACCGGATCGTTGGTTGGTGGATGTTCGCTCTCCGGGTGAGTTTGCTGCCGGACACGTGCCGGGCTCCATTTCGATGCCGCTGTTTTCGGATGAAGAAAGGGCCGCTGTGGGCACCTTGTACAAAAAAGAAGGTCAGAATGCGGCCATTGAGTTGGGGCTGGAATTTGTGGGGCCCAAATTGGCAGATTTTTTACGCACTGCACGCGATTGGGCCGCTCAAAAACCGCTAACGGTGATGTGTTGGAGGGGCGGAAAACGTTCGGCTTCCATGGCTTGGCTGTTGCAAACCGGCGGGTTGAACGTTCAAGTGGTGGAAGGCGGTTACAAGGCCTTTCGGCAAGCCGGGATGGAGTTGTTATCTCAAATCAGCGATTTGCGGTTGGTGGTTGGAAATACAGGAAGTGGGAAAACCCTCATTCTACAGGAAATGGAGAAGCTAGGCGCTCAATTCATCGATTTGGAAGGATTGGCCAATCACCGAGGAAGTGCATTCGGACATTTAGGATTGGGAGAACAACCCACCACCGAACAATTTCAAAACGATCTTTTTTGGGCCGTTGGCCAAATGGATTTGGCGCAACCCATTTGGGTAGAGGGAGAGTCCATCACCATTGGGAAATGCGTTGTTCCCAACCCGCTTTGGGAGAAGATGGTGAACAGCGATTATTGGGTGGTGGAACGCTCAAGGGAAGAGCGGGTTCAACAAATTTTGAAGGATTATGGCGATAGCCCCACGGAAGATTTGTTGGCTTCGCTTCAGCGAGTGAGTCGAAAGATGGGGCCCCAGCATGCCAAAACCGCCGCTACGTACATTCAAGAAAGGGATCTTGGGGCGGCGGTTCATCTTTTCTTGGATTATTACGACCGATTTTACGAAGGCGGATTCGCCAAACGATTGGGTAAAAACAGGGGGATTATCGCGGGAAACCAATTGAATTACCAACAAATAGCGAAAGAAATTTTAAAGAATTTCCCCTAACCAGTTGCTCATTTCATTTTTCCTGCTTTCCTTTGCCTAACGAACGTTAGGTAGTACATGGCAGAAATCGTTTCCAGAAAAGTTCAAATCGAAGGAGTAGCCACGGAATTATTCCGTAAAAAAGGCTATGCCGCTACTTCCATGCGCGATTTGGCCCAAGCTGTAGGAATGGAAGCCGCCTCCATTTACTCCCACATCAAAAACAAAGAGTCGTTGCTTTCTTCCATTTGCTTCCGTTTGGCCGACGCTTTCATGGAAGCCAAAAAAGAAATGGAGCAACAATCGTTGCCCGCACCTCAGTTGTTGCAAAAAGCCATCGAGGCCCACGTGCGGGTCATCACCAATAATCTCGACGCTTCTGCCGTTTTCTTGCACGAATGGCGTCACTTATCACCCGAACCTTTAGCCGAATTCATCGCTTTGCGAAAAGCTTACGAAAACTACTTGGTTCGCATCATTCAAAATGGAAAAGAAGAAGGCAAATTCCAATTCGAGGATGAAAAAATTGCCGTTCTTTCTCTACTCTCCGGTCTGAATTGGATTTACGACTGGTACAAACCCGAAGGAAAATTATCGCCCGAACAGGTGGCTCAAAACCTGTCAAACCTATTGTTAAACGGATTAACTAAAAAATAAACCTATGTACGGAGGTGGATACATCGGAGGGGAAGAAACCCTTCAAGCCAACCAAGACGATCCCATCGCATTGGCAGAATTCGAAGCCCGCATCGCAGCTGGCGACAAAATTGAACCCAAGGATTGGATGCCTGCCGATTACCGCAAACAATTGGTGCGCATGATCGAACAACACGCCCACTCGGAAGTGATTGGCGCCCTTCCCGAAGGAACTTGGATCACCCGTGCTCCCGGATTTCGTCGCAAATTGGCTTTGATGGCCAAGGTGCAAGATGAAATGGGACACGCTCAATTGCTTTATTCGGCAGCGGAAACGCTTGGAAAAAGCCGTGAAGCCATGATCAACGATTTGATTAACGGAAAATCCAAGTATTCCAACGTATTCAATTACCCTGCATTCACCTGGGCCGACGTAGCCGTAATCGGTTGGTTGGTTGACGGTGCCGCAATCGTGAACCAAGTGGCCAACTCCAAAGGTTCTTATGGCCCTTACGTTCGTGCCCTCGAGCGCATCTGTTACGAAGAGTCGTTTCACCTCAAGCAAGGACACGATAATGTGGTGTTCTTGGCAACCGGTACCGAAATGCAGCGAACCATGCTTCAAGAAGCGTTGAACCGTTGGTGGCAACCGTTGATGCACTTCTTCGGTCCCAGCGATACCATGTCGGTTCATACCGAAAAGTTGATGCGCTGGAAAGTAAAAATGGCCTCCAACGACGATATGCGTCAGCAATTCATCAGCATGTACGTTCCTAAGATTTGGGAATTGGGTTTGACCCTTCCCGATAATGAGTTGAAGAGAAACCCATTGACTGGAAAATGGGCTTTCGCCGATCCCGATTGGAATTTATTCTTTGAAGTCATCAAAGGAAATGGACCGTTGAACAAGGAACGCTTGGCCGTTCGTCGCACCGCTGAAGAGCGCGGACGTTGGGTGAGAGAAGCTTTGTTGAAAGCAGACATGAAATACACCGTTCCTTTCGCATAATGGTATGAAAATTAAATCGTTAGATCCCCGCATCAATCGAATTCAGATCGATGCCGATACCGAAAATCCCCAAGCCATGCTTCATCCATTGGAGAATTGGCCTACTTACGAAGTATTTCATCAAAAGAAAAGAGGAACCCACCACGAACACGTTGGAGTTGTTCACGCAACTTCCTCCGAATTGGCCTTGGCCTTCGCCAAAGAGCAATTCGCACGCCGAGGTGAAACGGTTAACCTTTGGGTGGTGAAATCCGAAGACATGATGGCAACCGATTATTCCGACGCCGATGTGTTTGCGACCACCCCCGAGAAATCGTTCCGCGACCCAGCCGCGTATTCCGTCAAAGAAAAAATCGACCAATGGGTCGCCAAACAAAAAAATCATGCAGGATAACATCAAGCAACCCCTACAGCAATTCATTTTGCAATTGGCAGATAATTTGTTGGTGATGGGTCACCGCAACAGCGAGTGGACTGGCCTTGGTCCCATCATTGAAGAAGACATTGCTTTCGCTTCCATCGCCCAAGATCAAGTTGGACAAGCGTGGAATTTGTACCAATTGTTGGAGTCGGAATTTGGTTTTGCCCATCCCGACCAAGTTGCATTTACCCGAAATGAAAAGGAGTTTTATTCTTCTCATTTGGTAGAACAGCCCACCGGAGAATACGATTTTAGTTTGGCTCGCCACTACTTGTACGATTTAGCCCAGCTCATTCGTTATGAAATGCTTTCTCGTTCTTCCTATGAACCTTTGGCTAAATTGGCCAAGAAGTTTCACGGTGAAGTGAAGTACCATGTTTTTCATGCTCAAACGTGGATGAAACAACTCATGGACGGAAATGAAGTGAGCAAGGCCCGCATGCAATCGGCCGTAAACGATGTTTTTCCGTTTGCCATGGGTGTTTTTGAATCGGTAGATGGAGAAGAAGCGTTAATTGCTGAAGGAATTTTTGAAGGTGAATCGGCTTTGAAAGATGCTTGGATGCAGCAAGTTGGAGCTCAGTTGTTGGAATGGGGATATTCCTTGCCGCAATTGGCGCAACCCGTTTTGGGCGGAGGAAAAGGCTATCACTCCGAATATTTGCAACCCCTTTTGGATGAAATGGGAGAAGTTTTCCGCTTAGATCCCTCCGCCGAATGGTAATCGAAAAAGACATTTGGACCGCCCTCGAAGCGGTGATGGATCCAGAAATTCCGGTTCTATCCGTTGTTGATTTGGGCATCATCACCGATGTGAGCATGGATGGAAGCCGGGCATCGGTAAAAATGACTCCTACGTTTTCGGGTTGCCCGGCCATCAAATTGATGGAAAAACAGGTGCACGACGCGGTGAAAGCGTTGGGTTTTGAAGAAGTTGCCGTAGAAACCAACTTCGATGTTCAGTGGAATACCGATCGTATCAGCGCCAAGGGAAAAGAAATCATCAAGAATTTTGGTTTGGCGCCTCCCCCGCAGCACAACGGCAACATCGATATGAACCAACTGGCGCATACCGCATGTCCGCATTGCGATAGCGAGAACACCACCATGAAATCGCCTTTCGGCCCAACTTTATGCAGAAGCCTGCATTATTGTTTCGACTGCCTTCAGGCATTCGAGGCGTTTAAGCCGATATAAAAAATCCCCCCAGAAATTCTTCGGGGGGGATTTTTTGTTGGTTTTAGCTACAATTCATAGCTAGTTCGAATTACCGTTTTGCAGTTACCCGAAGGTTGGGATTTTGAAACGCTTTATTTTCAATTTAGAGCCAAAGTTTATAAAAACCCACACCGACACCCCACTTTCGGGTAGGTGCTGTTAGCTGTGGTGCTTCTCATTGGTCCAATGTTTAGGAAGTCCAACTTTTCTTAGCATTTCGTTTGCTTTTTCTAACTTGTCAGGGAACAAAACAATGTCATCATATTTGTTCAATGACTTGTCAATCTTCACAATTGGAATTTTCCGTTTTTTTAATTCTGCCGTTATTTTCATCGT
>CANHCV010000027.1 GCA_947459245.1 Bacteroidota bacterium | reverse complement strand
TCTGTTTTTCCTTTCCACAGTACCCAAGCAGAATACCAAAGAAAAAGCATCAAAATAACATTCAACCAACTTTCTTTGATTCCAAACCTTGAACCCAAATAAGCCATTGGAACGGAAAGTAGAATTAAACTGAGGAACGGCTTCAACTTGAAATACCCCAAGCGGGTAAATTGGATCGCACTGATTGAAGCCACCAACGCATTTAAAATCAATACTGGAATTTTTATTTCTAGGGGAGTGAATCCCAAAAGAATAAAAAGAGCAATGTAACCGCTTGCTCCTCCGTGTCCGACCGAGGCATACAAAAATGCCAGGGCTGAAAAGCCCAATATGATGGTGAGAATTAAGGAAGAATCCATGTTTTTACCAATTCACCGATTTCAATGCATGCTTGTTGTGCGGGAATTTCCACCAAAGCATTGGCGTTGGACATGCTGTAAATGTGGTGAGAATCTGAATTTTTAATGATGGAAACGCAGTTCTTTTCTGTTTTTGCTCGAAAAAACTGAGTTAATCCGGGTTTTCTGTTGAAAGATATTGCCGAAGGCAAGGTTACCTCGGTTAGGGTTGTTCTTTGGAAAAAGTCGTAAACAAACATCCACAATCCATGGGCAACAGAAATGGGATTTCCAGGAAGCCCCCAAAAGTAAACGTTATTTTTCTTCGCGAACAGAAGGGGCTTACCCGGTTTTTGCGCCACTCCATGAAAAATGATTTCGAATTCGAGCTGCTTTAATATTTCAGGAATGAAATCGTAATCGCCAACCGAGACCCCGCCAGTAGCTAAAATGACATCGGAGCTCTCCATGGCTTTTACAATTTTCTCTCTGATTTCCTTTTCGTTATCTTTTGCCGATTCAACCGTTACTTCCATTCCAATTTTCTGTCCGAAATCCAACAACAACGGAATGTTGGAATCGAAAATTTGGCCGTTGTTGGTTATTTCGCCGGGTTGAATGACTTCGTTTCCGGTTACAATGGCTGTAACTTTTGGGGATCGATAAACCTTAACGGTAGCCTTCCCAATCCCGGAAATGGTGGCAGCTACTGCGCCATTGATGTAGGTTTGATCCTGAAAAAGCAATTGCCCTTTTTGCACGTGACTTCCTTTCAATCGGATGTTGGCTCCACGGGGGGGAAGTTGATGAAAGGTTACTTTGTGGTGATCCCAATTGGCCCATTCCTGCATGATTACGGTATCGGCCCAATCGGGAACCGGCGCTCCGGTAAAAATTCGACAGGCACTGTTGGAGCTGTTCAATTCTAACATCGAACAGGTGCCTGCAGCGATTTCTCCAACCAAGTTGTACTCTGTTGTTTCCTGAAGATGAATGGCAAATCCATCCATGGCAGAGGAATGAAAGGGAGGTAAATCCATTTCTGAAAAAATGGGTTCGGCCAGAAATTTACCGATCGCCTTTTGGATGCTTACTTCCTCGGTTGCGTGCAACCATGATTCCTTCAAAATCAATGATTTGGCTTCTGCTACTTCAATCAATTTCTTTTTCATCCTCCTATTGCGATCATGCTTCTGTTTTCCATATTTGAGGAAAGCAATTGTCCTCCTGTTTGAGCGTGTTTGGCCCAAACGTTGTTCAAAATGATTTCTTTTAAATCGCTGCCATTTCTCAATGCTCCCAACAAGTCGTCTTCGCGTTTTCCGAACAAGCAATTCTTCATTTTGCCATCGGCGGTGATTCGTAAACGATTGCAACCGCTGCAAAATGGATCGGAAACGGTGCTGATGATTCCAAATTTTCCTTCAAAACCCTCGATTTGAAAACGATCTGCGGTTTCTTCCGGCAATTTTGGAAAGGATTTGATGGTGTATTGTTGTTGGATGATGTCCAAAATTTCTGCTTTGGTGAGGACTTGATTTCGGTCCCAATCGTTTCCCGAAAACGGCATCATTTCTATCATTCGAACTTCCACGTTCTGTTTCTGGGTAAGCAAAGCAAAATCAATGATTTCTTTGTGAGCTGTAGCTTGAGTTGGAACAGCATTGATTTTTACTTCAAATCCCCTTTCCACCGCTTCTTGAATTCCGCTTTTTACTTTTTGAAAATCGTCAACCCCAACAATTCGGTAAAATTCAAGGGGATCGAGGGAATCTAAGCTTACGTTGATTTTATTCAGTCCTATTTTTTCGAATTGATCGAGAAATTTGGGGAGAAAAACGCCGTTGGTCGTGATGGCAAGTTCTACGGGTAAATCTCCAAGTCGGTTGAATATTTCTGCAGCGTCTTTTCGAACGAGGGGTTCACCTCCGGTGATTCGAATTTTTTGGATGCCCAAATGGATGAAGGTTTCGGCCAGGTGTTGAATTTCATGGGGAAGCATCCATTGGCTGCGAGGGGTAACGGGGAACGATTTTCCTGAAGTGCAATAGGTGCAACGGAAATTGCACGCATCGGTGATGCTGATGCGTAAATAGGAATGATTTCTTCCAAAAGTATCAACCAATTTCATTTCTTTCTCCATGCCAATCCTACAGTGAGTAACCCCAAAAATATGGAAATGGAAGTCATTCCAAATACCAACGCAATGTTTGAACTTGAGTTTTCAAACAATTGTGCTCCAAAAACAGCTCCGGCACCAATCCCAGCTTCCATGGCGATGTACAACGATGATAATGCCCTTCCACGGTGTTGAGGATCGGATAAATCTACAGCCCAAGCAAACAAAACTGGGGAAAGAATTCCTGTTCCCATACCGTAAATGGCAGAGGCAACAATCACTTCGGTGGGAGAAGAAATGTTCATCAAAAAAACGGTAGCGGTTAATTGCAATAGGAGCCCTAAAAAAACGATGGGAATTCTCCCCCAACGATCGCTCCATTTTCCAGCAAAAATTCGCACCGCCATGGATGCAAGCGTTACCGAAAGCATGAAAGAGCTTTTGTTTTGGAAGCCCATTTCTGAACATACATCCGGCAAAACGGTTACAATTGCTCCATACAGCACCACCGAGAAAAGCATCACCAACATGGGGAAGATAACTTGTGGCTCGTAAACAGCTTTGAAATAAATAACCAAGTCCCTTCCTTCGAATTTACGTTTGGCCGGTAATGTTTCAGGAAGGGTGAATATCAATCCCAAAGAAATTAATGCCATGAGGGTAGAAAGGTTAAAAAGTCGGTTCATCCCCCACTCTACTGCAATTTCGGTACCCAAGTAGGGCCCCAAGGCCATACCGATTTGAATGCAAAACCCCAGAACTCCCATCGCTTCTCCCCTTTTATCTTCTGGGATGATATCGGAAAGCATGGCGGTAGTTCCTGTTGGCGCAAATCCCGTAGAAAACCCGTGAAAAAATCGAACGGCCAAAAAACCTGCAACCGTAACAAACAAAACGTATCCCAAACCACTAAATGCTGCAGCAATGCACCCAATTAAAATCATGGGTTTACGTCCAAACTTATCCGACCATCGACCCGAGTACAATCTTCCAATGAGGGCAGAAACGGTAAAAATTCCAATGATCCATCCTTTAAAACCTTGTCCTCCTAAAAGGGTTAAATAATTGGGGAGTTCGCCAATGAGTAAGCTAAAACTTAAAAAAAAGAAAAATGAATTCAAGCAAAGCAGCCAAAAAGCTTTTCCGTAAGTTTGTGTTGAATTCATAAGTTGCGAAATTACCCATATTTGACATGGAAATGAAGGGAATTTTTACAGGAAAAACAATCATTGTTACCGGAGCAAGTTCGGGTATTGGTTGGGCTATGAGCTTGGAATTGGCCAAACGGGGTGCTCTGGTGATTGCTGCAGCTCGCAGGAAAGAGAAATTACAAGACCTAGCATCTTTGAATCCCGATTCCATTTTACCGTTTGTTTGCGATGTTACCATTGATTCCAATTGCATGGATTTGATCCAATTTGCCGATCAACAAAAATTTCCGCTTGCGGGATTGATCAACAATGCGGGGATTGGAATGCGGGCTATTTTCAGTGAGTTGGAGATGGATGTTTTTGAACGGGTGATGGAAGTTAACTTTTATGGTACTGTTCGTTGCACCCGTTATGCGATTCCCATGCTTCTAAAAAATAAGGGATGGTTGGTAGGCGTTAGTTCCGTTGCTGGATACATTGGACTACCTGGAAGAAGTGGGTATTCGGCTTCCAAATTTGCGATGCAAGGATTCTTGGAAGTTGTTCGCAGCGAGAATCGCAAAAACGGACTTTCGGTTTTGGTGGCCTGCCCCGGTTTTACAAAATCGGAAATTCGGAAGCAGGCCCTCAATAAAAATGGAAAAATCCAAGAAGAAAGTCCTAGAAAAGAACAAAAACTCATGACCGCCGAATTCGTTGCGATTCAAATTGTTGATGCGATGGAAAAACGAAAAGACGAGCTCATCATTGGTCGACAGGGAAAAGTTGCCGTTTGGTTCAAGAAATTCTTTCCCTACCTCACCGAACTTCTTACCTATCGAAACATGGCCAAGGAGCCCGGCTCCCCGTTTCAATAATCAAAACAAATACCTCAGTTGCATTTGCATCCAATGATTGATGCGTTGGCTTTCGCCCAACTGACGAAGTTGGTAGGTTACCTGAGCCTGAAGTCCACTTTTTAAAACGGCATTCCAACTTAAACCAACGATGTTATTTTTCCCAACAACCAATCCCTGCATCCATTCAAATCCTAAAGGACTTCTCTGATTTCCCACAAAATCAATTTCTGTCCTTTGAAACTGAACCTTCCACTGTCCTTTATCGCTTTGATTGATCCAGAAATCGGCTTTTAATTCTTGAATTTGACACTGCTCAAGAGCTGATTTCTTTTGAGAAAATTTCCCATCCACATTCAAACGCATTTTGGAATTCACTTGAATTTGAACACCTGGCACAGCATCCCAAGATTGGTATTTGAACGTTCTTTCTGCGAATAATTCCGATTCTTGAATTACTTTTTGAATGCCTCCTCTCCCCCTCAATTGAAATTTTTTATTGACTACCCACCGAGCTATTCCATACGTTTCAACTTGCGATCGTTGGTCCAACCCGTTGCTGCTCCATTGTCCCAATTGATTTTCTATGTAGTTCAATTCAACGCCCCATTTCGGGTGATTTCGATTGATCCATAAGGTATTTCGCCATTGACTTTGAAAGGAGGGTGTTTGTTCGGGGTTGAAATTCAATTGGGGTAATAATCCTTCCCAACTTTTGTTTTTCCAGGTTTGACGATCTTGCTGCAATTGACTTGAGGCGTAAATGGATTTCAACCATGCTGGTCGAAATACCATTCCAGGTTGTAGAGTTAATTGCAAATTGGTTTTCGATTGAAAAACATCCAAATAACTGGTGGTTGGCAGCAATAACTTGATGTAACGTGCACTGTCGGCAAAAACCGCCAACTCAAATTCATTCAATTCTTGAACCCCATTTCGGTTGTAATCGTTCCATTGGTGGGTTCCCAAACCTGGAGCAACCGGCAAATAGGTAAAGTCCCTTTTCGGCGTTTTTCCAGAAGTACTTTGTTGAAACCATTGGCCGCTCACCGCTCCTTTCCATCTTTCAAATTTTCCTTCCGTTTGAAACGCTAAACTTTGATTTTTTTCAATGGAATTGGGAAGCATGAGTTCCCGCCATTGAAGTTGAAACTGATTTCCCTTTTTGTTGAATCCAATATTGCTAAAAATAGCATCCTGAACATTGGAAAAATCATTGGATCCCGGTTGCACATCCTTCCGTTTGCCCCATTGCCAGTGAAAGGTAGTGGAAGGGCGCTGAATCAACAACCTGGAAGAAAACTCTTCAAACGAAAAAGGAATGAAAAGGGTAGATCGATTTTTCCAGCTGCTTTTTTCCAATAAAACCTTGGCCTGAATCTGCGGGGAGTATTTGTTTCTTTTTGATAGCTTGTAGTTGAATTCCGAATTTCCCTGAATAACTTCCCCAATGGAATCGGTGAAAAAGGTTTGTTTTCCCCATTTCCACGATTGTTTCCAATTCCATTGGTTCTTTTGAAAAGACGATTGGAGATCGACCGAATTGCCCGAAACATTGGACCAATTTAATCGGGAATACCCGATGGTAACTTGTTGAAAATCCGACCACTTGGCTTGACTTTCGATGCGGCTCAATTGTTCTTTCCCACCGGAGTATTGGGAAGGTACATTCCATGTTCGATTAAATTCGGCAGATCGATAGGGTTGGAAAAGTGAAAATCCGGAGTCGAGGTACTCGTTTGAAATAGTGTTTTTTAGAAACATTTTCTTGGAGAACACAAAAAGGGTATCTAATCGTTGAAGGTGGGTAGAACTGGCCCATCCCCAATTGCTTGAGTTTCCAAAGGTACTGAAGGTATTCACATCGAAAGAGCTGAGGGCAAATTCTTGTTTTAGCTTCCATTTTTTCAGCGACAATTTGATGCCGACGGTTTCCATGGTTTTGGATTGGGGGGCAACGGGAACCACGATGGGTTCATAAGCGCCCGCAAATAGCGTATCGTTTCCAAGAACGGAGGGCGCTTTCCACAAATAGGTCCGTCCGTTTTGTACGTTGGGGCCGATGACGTAATTCCCTCTTCCCTCTCCTACCAACGTAAAGGTGATTTGGTACAAGGTTTTCGAGGAATCTTGAGAAACAACAAAAACATTCCGAAAACCTAACGTGTCAATCTTCTCGTACAAAACCAAATTGGGTTGAAATGGTGCTATGCTAGCACCGTTGATTTGCGCTGAGGAAACATCATTGCCCACTTTTTCCAAAGAACGAATCCAATTACTATCCAAACCACCTTGCAAAAATTGATACTTTTGGTCAGATTCTCGGTAATGATTCCAGGTTATTTCGGTGGATTTGTTTTGATACTTCAGTTCAGCTGCATTATTGATTCTTAAATACGATTGGTTGAGGTATTCAAACTCAACAATGATTCGGGATTGATTGGTGATCAGGTGCTTGGGAGTGAACCGAATTTCAGCAGAATTATAGTCGAAGGTGTAATCCAAATCTTGACCGCGTTGCAACAATTGACCGTCCAAATATACTTTTTCACTGTTGGCCAAAACGATCAAAAACTTCTCTTGTTCATTTCCCGTAAGCCGGTATGGACCTTGAACTCCTTCTTCTCCCCAAAAGGTATTTCGGCTAAATTTTCCGCGATTTATTCCTGCAGACGCGCTCGATTCAAGTTTTCCTTGGTTAATGTTTTGATTGTTTTTTACCTGTACCCCATTGATATTGCGTTGAAGTTTTAAAAAAAATCCGGAATCGATATTCAAGTCAAGCCCTCCAAATCTCCATTCTGATTGAGGCATTTTTAATTGAATAAATATTCGGTCAAAATCTTGAATTCGCTGGGTTGTGCCTTCGGGTTGAAACGGAGTTGTTTGGTCGGTCAATGCAGCCTTGAGATTTATTTTAGGGTGGATTTGCCCTTCCATTTGGAGGTTTAAAGAAGATTGAAGGGTTGAATTTTGGGAGTTTCCCAACGTAATTCCACGGCCAATGCTTCCCGACTTTCTTAAGTTGGAGAAGTAATCTGTTTCGGCAGGGTTATTTTTCTGATAGGAATTGGGTTGATTTTGGAATGCTTTGTTGGATGATCTTGGATTTTCGAAAACCAAAATGCGGTAAGAAATGTGAAGGGAATCGGAAGGAGTTCGTTCAAATTGAATGGTTTGGGATTTCCAATTGTAGGTCCAAGGAATGGTGTCTATGGTTTTCCAATGAACCATAATGGAAGGCTTGTAGATGGGTTCAATTCCCAAATGAATGGTTGTTGAAGGTGGGAAAATTTGATGAAAATAGGTTTGAAGTGGTTGAGAAATCCCACCGATAAAAATTGCGATAAATGAAAGCGTAAGTAAGATTTTAACTGCCATTTCCTACAGGGAATCGGATGTTAAAAATACATCCTTCATGGGGTTTGGAAATGAAATGAATGGATCCTCCATGGCTTTCGATGGTGCGTTGAATGAGTGAAAGCCCGAGTCCCATTCCGGAAGATTTGGTGGTGAAATTGGGCTGGAAAATTTTCGATTGAAATTCATCGGGAACTCCTCCAGCCCAATCTTCAATTTGAAGCATGATTTCGTTGGTATTTGCCTCCAATTTCACCTCAATTTCCCCGATTGATGAATTTTCACTGTAAGCTTGAATGGCGTTTTTGATTAAATTTCCGATGGCTCTCATCATCATTTCAGCATCGAGGTTCATGCTAGCTTTTTCGGGATGAGAAAATTTAATTTGTGCCTGAGTTGAATAAAGGTCTATGGCATTTTGAACAACCGGAATGAAATCCAAGTGTTCCATTTGGGGTTCGGGGAAATTGGCAAAGGTGGAAAACTCGGTAGAAATCCGCTCAAGGGAATTCATCTGTTCGTGCAAAATGGAAATGGTTTTCGACAGTTGCTGCTGTTTCTTTTCGCCTTCAGGCATTCGATCCAACAATTGCAACTGCAACTTCATGGGCGTAAGTGGGTTTCGAATTTCATGTGCAACTTGCTTCGCCATGTTTTTCCATGCCTTTTCCTTTTCCTGTTCTGCTAGGGTTTGTGCCTGCTTTTTTACTTTCGATAAAACATCGTTGTAAGCCGTTACCAATTGTCCAATTTCATCTTGGTCGTTCCAAACCAACCGTTCATTTCCAGAAACAATCAATTGATTTTTGAGTGCAATAAACGGTTGAATGAGCCAATTGGCAACGAACCAAGAAAAACCGATCAAAAATAGAATGATGCTGGCCAAGAAGTGAATCATTTTTCCTTTGTTTTCCTGTCCCTGGCTTAAATCTTCATTGAAGAGGAACCATTCGAAAAGATACGTTTTTGCTGGCAATTGCAAACGGGTTTGAATGCTTCTGATTTTCTGATTTTTCAATTCATACCAATTTTCATGTAGGTTTTTCCGCTCCAATAATTGAACGGGTTGGTCGAAGAAAAAGGTTTGAAATACCGGTTTTTGCTGGACATCCGTCAATCGAAAATCTATTTCCCAAATTCTTCCAAGGCGGTTCAATCGAACCTGGGTGGTTGGATCGCTGATGGTCGATTGAACTAAAATTTGCCGAAGTTGGGCAGTAAATTTTTCAATTTCGGTGATTTTATTTCTCAAAATTTCATCGTGGTATTGTTGTTGAGAAATGCGAATGGAATAGACCGAAAAAATGAATGCGGAAACAAAAACCATTCCGAGGATAACCCATTGAATTTTAAATCGTTTTTCGCTTTTCCAACGTTGATAAAAAACTTGAAAATTCGAAAATCCGAATGCGAATAAAACCAGAAAAACACTCCAAACCAACTTCGACCAAAATACGAGTCCGAAGGAAAAAGGCATGGTGGCAAAGGTTCTTCGATTTCCATTTTTAGACGTTTCAAAAAGGCCCTGATTTTCGTTCTTAAAGTCTTGAATATTTTCTTTCCAAAATGGTGATAACAGCGCTTTTCCTTGAGATTGTTGCAGCATTTCATCAACGTAAACGCCCAATGTAATTCCTTCCGGAATGATTAATCCGGTTTGCAGGGCTTCCTCAAAAAGCAGTGCAGGGGTTGATTTTCGCTCCAACGAAATCCAAATTCCGTTCGAGTCGTTGCGTGGAATGAGCACTTGAAAAATTTGGGTTTTGTACCCTTCTTGCAAATCAACCTTTATTTCCGAAACCACCGTGTCTTTGAAATCAATCAATTCAAAACCGGTCAATTTTTCCTTGAAATACCGTTCTTCCAACCAAGAAACCCAACCATCTTGCTGTTGGTACTTATCCCAAAATTCGTTCTGGTTGGACCACTCCTCTGCCAAATCAAAAATGGATAGTAGAGGATCGCCGTAGTTGGCATCAGCCGCTTTTTCAGCAATGTTTTTTAGCTTTTTAGATGCTTGGATCTCATCTCGAAAAGTTAGGGAAAAACTTAGAACAAACAAAGTAATCGAGAGGGATCCCCATAAAAACCTCCATTTGATCGGTTGGAATTGAAAATATTTGAACAAGAAAAGGGAGAAAGCAAATAGAAAAATGAGGGGTTCCCAAAGCGGCTGAAAGATCGGGTACCATAAATCAAGGTTTGGTAGATTCCAAAGCGAAAAAAATGCAGCAGAAAAACTTAGACTTGAAATCAACCAAAAAACCAAAGGTCGTTGGATGAAAAAGGGATAAAACCAAATTAGAACTGCTGAAATAGTACAAATAATGGTGCTGTATCCACTGGTATCGATGAGCAAAGGAGAGATTCCTGCCCATAAAAAGAGGATTCCCAGTAAAATTTCTAGTTGCCGAAACTTAAACCATTTCATCATTCAAATCTACTAAACAACCTCCTACCTTTGTGTGGTGATTGAAAAAGCAAACAAAATAGTTTGGGTTCATTTTGCTCTTTTGGCTGTTGCATTGATTTATTCGGCCAACAACTTGATTGCAAAAGTTGCCATGCCCGAATTTATTGGTGCTCGAGGATTGGTATTGGTGCGGGTTACGGGGGCAATTGTTCTCTTTTTTCTTCTTCACCTCACGTTGTATAAAAAAATTCCTGCATTTCCACCGAAGCGAATTTGGAAAGAATTGGTCGTTTGCGGACTTTCTGGGGTTGCTTTCAACATGTTGCTTTTTTTTAGGGGATTGGATTTAACCCAGCCCATCAATGCCGGGGTAATCATGGTTATTTCGCCTTTATTGGTGACCACTTTTGGAATTTTTTCGAAAAAGAGATGGCCCAACTTTACCATTTGGGGAGGTATTGTTTTGGGTTTAGGTGGAGCTTGGGGGTTAATTCTTTCTGGAAAAGGTGGAATTCACGGATCATTGGGCGATTTCTACATCTTTTTAAATGCCGTATTTTATTCCATTTACTTGGTTCGTGTAAAACCATTGATGAAAGAATTCAAACCGCTTTGGGTGGTATTTTGGGTGATGATCATTGGTTGGTTGGTCCTTTTATTGGTTGGATTTGAGCAAGCTACTGCCGTTGAATGGAATAGCTTACCCGTAAAAGCATGGTTAAGCATTGGGTTTGTGGTGGTCTTCACCACATTTTTCGCCTATCAATTGAACATTTGGGCCTTGGCCCACGCCGATAGCACTTTGGTTGGGGCATACATTTATTTGCAACCCTTGTTTACGGCATGTTTTGCGATTTATTTTGGATTTGATCAGCTGAACATGCAGAAAGTTTTTCTGGGTGCATCCATCGTTGCTGGCGTTTATTTGGTGAGTTCTCAAACAAAAAAGTATGAGTAAGTTAAAAGTGTATGTTACTGGTGGAAGCCGCGGCATCGGAGCAGCAATTGCTCAAAGGTTTTTAGCCGCGGGAGCAGAAGTCGTGATCAGTTCACGCAATCCGCCCGCATGGGAAGGAGCCCATTGGATTCAGGCCGATCTTGGATTGAAAAACGACGCCATTCAAGCAGCCCAGCAGGCCTTGAAAATCCTTGGAAATATCGATGTTTTGGTGAATAATGGCGGACTTTTTCTCCCTGGAGCAATCACAGAGGAAAACGATCGGGTTTTTGAAGCCATGATGCAGGTGAATGTTGCCAGCGCCTACCACACTTCCAGGGTGGTGGTTCCAGCGATGAAATTGCAACAGTTTGGGCATGTTTTCAATTTATGCAGCATTGCTAGCGAAACGGCTTATGCAGCTGGCGGAAGTTACACCATTGCAAAACATGCGCTTTTGGGATTGGGAAAAGTTCTTCGAGAAGAATGCAAAAATTTCGGCGTTCGGGTAACCAACATCATGCCAGGAGCTGTTCTTACCGATTCTTGGGCCGGGGTTGATTTGCCCGAAAGCAGGTTCATTCCCGTTGAAGATATTGCTGAAACCGTTTGGAATTGTTTCCAATTGAGCTCGAGAAGCGTTATTGAAGAACTAATAATTCGTCCTCAATTGGGAGATATTTGATGAAATCGATTCTTTATTTCTTTTTGTTCCTTGTTTCAACCACGATTTCTTGGGCGCAACCCATTTGTGGAGCCGATCAAACGTGGAAATATTTGAAAGAATTACGTGGTAAACGGGTGGCCTGTTTGGTTAATCCAACTTCTGTTCTATCCTACAAACAAGAAAAATCCATTCATTTGGTGGATTATCTGAAAGCTCAAAAGGTTAATATTCAAGTCATTTTCGCACCGGAGCATGGATTTCGTGGGGAAGCAGAAGCCGGTGCAACCATCAAAGATGGCATCGATACCAAATCTGGAGTGAAAGTTGTTTCCCTTTATGGAAATAAAAAGAAACCAAGTAAAAAAGACTTGGATTCGGTAGATGTGGTTATTTTCGACATTCAAGATGTTGGTGTTCGGTTTTACACCTATTTGGGTTCCTTGCATTATTTGATGGAAGCCTGTTCCGAATTCAATAAAAAGCTCATCATTCTGGATCGCCCGAATCCGAACGGACACTACGTTGATGGCCCTGTTTTGGATACATCGTACAAATCCTTTGTAGGAATGCACCCGGTACCGGTTGTTCATGGATGTACCGTTGGAGAATATGCCCAAATGATGGTTGGAGAAAAATGGGTAAAAACGTCCAAAAACTTTAAATTCTCCGTGGTTCAAGTAAAGAATTACAACCATCAAACCCGTTACATTTTACCAATACCTCCTTCTCCGAATCTACCCAATGAAACCTCGATTTACCTTTACCCTAGCCTTTGCTTTTTTGAAGGTACTTCGTTAAGTTTAGGGAGAGGAACTTCTGCTCCATTTCAAATGCTGGGTTCACCGTGGTTTCCAGATACCTCTTTCTCATTTATCCCAGTTCCAATCAAAGGAAAGGCAGAAAATCCGCCGTACAAAAATCAAAAATGTTACGGTAGAAATTACCAAATCGAATCCTACAAAATCCTTCGGGAAAAGCAAATTCGCTTGCAGCCCTTGCTGGAATTCTATTCATCTAAACCCGATTCCATTTCATTCTTCACTTCTTTTTTCAACCAATTAGCGGGCTCAGATCAACTGAGAAAGCAAATTGAAAAAGGATGGACGGAAAAAGAAATACGTGCTACATGGACCCCAGATTTGGCGAAATACATGGAGATGAGGAAAAAATATTTGCTTTATCCTTAATGGTGTATATCCTTGAAAACCACACCGTAACGTTCAAGTTTCTTAAGTATTGGTTCATGCCATTTTGAATGAACTGGTATTTTTACACCGGTATCATTCACCTCGCCTTTCATGAAACTTTCAACGGCAAAAGCAATGGGAAGGCCAACCGTGGCGGCCATGGCCGTATGAATCTGATCTTTTCCTTCCAATACCAAATACGATTTTAGATTGAGAATTTCTCCATTCAGTTCATACTTGAACAGGTGAACCATGGCAATCATGTCGCGATCGCCGGGCGCCAAGATCCAATGTTTTTCCAAGATCGACTGAAGCGCCTCGGCTGGAGTAAAGTCTTTTTTAAACCCTAATTCAATTTCGTCTGTTAGTTGAAGGAATTCAATCTTCTGGATTAAATCTTTCAAATCAGCTCTCGGAACCAATTTTTTGGCTTCTTCCACCCAATTCCCTACCGTAGAGTCAGACAAAACCAAAGCAAATAAATCTTTTCGGGTTTTGATTTTTTGAGGAGATAACTTTAACGTGTCATCCGTTAATCCCAACTGAACGAAGAAGTTCCAGGCTCTGCAATAATTCAATTTTCGCAAGGTTCCACGGTAAAGGGTTTCTAAATTTTTCAAACCATAAACTTCTTCATAGGATGTAGAATCGCGATTGGCATACCCTTCGAAAATACCGTATTCAGGAATTTCAATTTCATCAATTCGATCGAAGAGTTGATGGTATGGAATGGTTTTAAGCTGCTTGTGATGAATAAATGTACTCATTCCTTGCCCCGCTAAAACCACGTTTCTCGGATTCCAAGAGAACTTATAATTCCAAGGGTTATCGTCGGACTCTGGAGCTACCAAACCACCGCAATACGACTCGAATCCAAGAATGTTTGCGCCCTTGCGGTGCAAATCATCAATGATCTTTTGAGCGCTCATGTGATCAATACCGGGGTCAAGTCCACATTCATTCATGAAAAGCAGACCTTGTTTAAGGACTTGAGCCTCTAATGACTTCATTTCTGGACTGATGTAGGAGGCCGTAAACAAATGTTTTTTATAGATCAAGCAGAATTTAGCAACGGTAGGATGCAAAAATGCTGGAACCATGGAAATAACTACGTCGTGGGAGGCAATGTGGGTTTCCCATTCACTCGCATCCTGACTTTTTAGGGTAGAAACATGCACATTGGGATATTGGGCTTTGATTTCAGCCAATAGTTGAGCATTCGCATCGATCACGGTGTATTGCCATTTTTCCAACTGAGAAATATTCGCTAACGCTAAAATCATTGAGGCCGTTGATCGTCCCGCCCCAATTTGCAAAATCCGAGTTAATTCCATGCTGTAAAGTTAGGGAAAGGAATAGTGAAAAATATTTTCATGATTGAAAAAACATGATTACCTTTGCAACCTAAAAAATAAGAAATCATGGCCGTTACTAAAGTTCAGCGCAAAAAGAAAAAATTGAGAATGCGTAATGATTTGCGTACTCAATTGTTGAAAGAATCTCGTAAAGGTTCTTACAAGAATCCAAATCCAGTTGTAGAAGCTGCATCCGCAGAATAATTCTTCAGAACATAGAAAAGGCCGTCGATTGACGGCCTTTTATCGTTTAGAACAATCCCAATTGCTGGGTTCCAGAGTCGCCAGAGCTTTTTTTGCTCGTTTTCTTTTTGGCTACATTCTTCTGTGGCATCGGTGCGAAAAACCAAGGATCTTGATTGACCGATTCCTCCGTCACCGTTTCGGCAACTGCTTCTTTAACCGACATTTCTGGTTCGTTGATTTCCTCGGTTTGAGGATGATCCATGCCAAGATTTATTTCTTCAACGGTTGGAACTACTGTTTCCAGTGCAATTGCAGTTTCTGGAATTTCAATTCCCAATTCTATTTCTTGTTTCTTCCAATTCGAAGGAGAAACCTCCATGCCTTGATTCAAAGCACCCCATTCGAAAAATGCAGCGGAAATGGGAATCATGGACTCTCCAAGAGCCGTTAGCGTATATTCCACCCTTGGCGGAATTTGAGGAAAACTCTTTCGAACCAACAATCCATCGGCCTGCATTTCCACCAACGAGGAGGTCAACATTTTTTGAGTAATCCCACTTATTTCTGTTTTCAAATCCGAAAATCGCTTCGGACCGTGTTTCAATTCCCAAACAATCATGGACTTCCATCTTCCACCGATGCGATCAAGGGCATACTTGATGACTTCTGCGTCTTTCATTGGTTTCTTTTTGTAATTTAATTTCACAAATAAACAAAATGACCATGAAATCTTAGTTACTTTTTTAAAGAAAAGTATCCACAAATTTTCAGGTTGTATCTTTGGAAGGTGAATAAAAAGAAGTCATGGATTTTCATTACCGATTGGTATCCTCGAGAAACCGATCCATGGAACGGTATTTTTATTTGGGAATGGCTTCATTTTTTAAAAGATGAGTTTGATTTTACGACATTGGTTTGGAGAGCAAAACAACAGCACAATCGGTTGCTTATTCAAACAGCACCGTTTGGAAAAGAGCTCATCATCGAAACCAAAGGAGGACTTTTAACCGCTTGGTGGTTTTGGATCAAGTTTAGGAAAATAATCCGAAAAGAACTCCCCCAACATCATCCCATTTTGTTGGGCCCACTTCCATGGTCATGGGTTCTCAAGATTTTTTACCTTGGTTCTCGAAGTTATTCGCTTTCTGAACATCAATCGGTTTACTTTCCCATCTATTTTCAAAATCTTCCTTTTTGGCAGAAATGGCTCTATGGTGTTGGAATTAAAAATGCGTCGAAAATAATGCTGGTTTCCAATGCTCTCAAAACGCACATTTCTTCCATTCAACCCAACGCCAATTGTGCAGTCATTCCCAATCGAGTTTCCGTTCCCCAATTGGACGTCACCCCCCAAAAAAGAAAGCGAATAGCCATCATTGGTGATTTGCGCAATGAAGTAAAGGGAATTTCTCAAGCATTAAGTTGGATGAATGCATCTCCTTTCCTTGATTTTGAACGGGTTGTTATTGGAAATGGACCGGATGAAGAAATGCTGAAAGAGCAGTTTTCAGAAGTGACTTTTTTGCCGGCCATGCCCCACCCAAATTTGATGGAATTTATTGCGGAAACCTCGGTGGTAGTTATTAACTCACCTTTCGAAACATTCAGCATTTTGGCCCATGAGGTACAACAATTGGGAACCTACCTGCTTTGTCGAAAAAATGGAGGACCCGAAGATCATTCCTCCGAACACGTTTTTTGGTTTGAAAACCAATCTGATTTTGAACAGCAATCTTTTCGGATTCTTGAAAAAATAAACCAAAATCAACATCCCACTCCCTTTATTCATGAAGCACTTTCCGATGAGAATTGCCTAAAACTTTGGAGGGAAGCATTGCAATGAAATCCATTTTTCAAGTTTTAGGAACCCTTTCAAGTCGCGTACTGGGCAATTTGATCACCCTTTTCATGTTGGGCTATTGGTCCAAAGAATACGGACTTGAGTTTGTTGGTTTCATATCATTATTTACCCTTCAAATTTCCATCTCTTTTATTTTTTCAGGTGTATTTGCAGGATCCTCAGCCATCTTTTTTTCCAATCAGTGGAACAATAAATCGTTGTTATTGCCAGCGACCATTGGAACCCTCGCTTTTTCTATTTTTTCATCTTTAGGCCTGATTGCTTTGGGATTAGTGCCTGAAGAAGCGATTTCATTTTTCCTATTTGCTGCTGGTTTTCACGCCTTGGGATCGTTGTTTCAATCGATTCATTTAGGAAAGGGAAATGTTGGCGTATTTAACCACATTCAACTGATTCAAAATTTGGGGCTTCCACTATTCTTTTTCATCTTGCCCGTTTCTAGCCCATTCGAGTTGTATGGATTTTCTTGGATTCTCGCTCAATTTTTGGCCTTTGTTTATTCCATTATCCGTTTTCCCAAAACTACCCAATTAGAAAATCATTCGTTTGGGCTGGCCTGGAAAAAAATGTTCCAATATGGATTTTGGGGTCAAATGACCAATTTGGGGCAAATGTTGAATTACCGATTCTCTTTTTATCTGCTCAACTTTTATTATGGAAGGGAGGCCGTTGGTATTTTTTCGGCAGCCATTCAATTGGCTGAATCGACATGGTTGCCGGCAAAAAGCATTGGAACGGTTCATTTAAGTCGGTTGCTCAATTTGCCGGAATCGGAAGATTCTACACCAGCTTCCATGAAAGTAGCTTTTTGGGCCTCATTTGCTGGTGTATTAGCATTAATGGCTATTCCGAGCGATTGGTTTATTGCTCTTTTCGGAACAAAATTCGCCAAAGCTTTCCCCTATTTCTTAGGATTGTCGCCCGGAATTATCCTCTTTTCGTTTGCCATTATCATTGCTCAGTTTTTTGCAGCCAAAAACAAAATTCAATTGAATTCCATCGCCACCATTTTTGGCCTAATAGCTACCCTGAGTTTTGGATTTGCATTTGTTCCTCGGTTCGAAGTTTTGGGCGCCGTTCTGGCAACTTCTGTTTCACACGTTATCAATTCATTTGTCCTCCTTTATTTCTACCAAAAACAACATCCAATTTCTTGGACTTTTCTTCTTAATCCCTTCCAATGGAAAACTTCCAAATAATCTACTCCGATAAGCATCTGGCCATTCTAACGAAAAATGCTGGGGTCGCCATTCAAAGTCAGGAGCAATCGATTCATTCCGATTTAAGTCAGCTTTTTCCAAATCAATCCATTTTCTTAGTTAATCGAATCGACCAACCCGTTTCTGGATTGTTTGTCATTGCTTTTTCTGAAGAAATTGAACGAAAATTACGAACCCAATGGGAGACCCAACAGGTCGTCAAAAACTATTTAGCTATTTGCGAAAAAGAAATTGGAGTTCAAGGTGAGCTTCATCACCAATTAACCAAGGTTGGAAACAAAGCGAAAGTTGTTCTTGACTCTTCCGGAAAACCTTCTACTCTTGCCTTTCAACTTTTCGGAAAATCGGAAAAGTACTTCGGATACCACATCCAACTCATAACGGGAAGGTTTCATCAAATTAGAGCTCAAATGGCCCATGCTGGAGCGCCCATTAAAGGCGATTTAAAGTATGGCGCTAAACGAAGCAATCCTGGAGGCGGAATAAGTCTTCATTCCTTCCAAATTGAATTCAAACATCCCGTTTCTTCCGAGAAAATGAAATTTGAAGCGAATCCACCCAAAGATAATTTGTGGGATTTTTTTAAAACTTTACTTCCCTGAAGATATTCTTGGCCGATTGGTAATCGATAAAGTACTGAAACTTGATGGAAAGGCTGTGTGCATGAGGAATGCCCATCACGTTGGCAACATTCTCCCAATATGTTTTTTCCTTCTGAGTATCAATATTGAATAAAGAGTTTTTGTAAACCACCAGTAAATCACTGCCAGGCGCAAACCTCCATCGCAACTCCCAATCTATTGTAAATGCCGTAAAGGAAATGTCGTTGATCGAAGGAGCCCCTGCAATTGGAAATCCGGCATAGTTGGTAGGCCCCCACTGACCATTTTCGTCAATATCAAAAAAGGAATGGTACGTTGCTGTGCTCCAGTAATTGCGCATCCTGAAGTTGGTGAATAAAACGGCATTGAACGAGTGAGAAACGGTTAATCCAGTCTCATACGTTTCCATTCCTCTTCTACCCAAAGTAATGTCGTTCCCGTTTCGGTAAACGAATCCGATGTTGTTGCTCAGCATGCTGTAGGTGAGTCCGGGAATAATGAAGGTTTTATCTCCAATTCGGAATCGTAACTCCGTCCAACCGGTAAAATCAGATCGGTCTTTCTGATCGTAGCGGGTGTATTCCCAACCGGCATCAATCGCTACTTTCTTGTTGTAATTGGAAGAAATCCAACCGCTGCTGTAATAATTTCTGGGCGTGTAAACAAATCGTCCAGGTGTTCTAGGTTCGAAATAATCGGCCCCTTCGAACGGAGCTGCCGAAAGATTGAAACCCATGGCCATGAACTTTTTGGTAAAGCCCGTAAAGTTGTAATTGATGGATGCATTTGCAAAGGTAGAAGGAACTACAACCCGATTGTAATTCATTGAAATGCTGTGATTAAATCGGTTAAACTGAAACCAAGGGAACAGCTTCACCGGTTTGAAATAAAAGTGGGAAAAAGACGCCGATTGATTGAAAATGTTGTTATTGGTTTGAAATCCAAGGTCGTTCTGGTTGTAGGTATTATCCATGAAGAAACCGTTGTAGCTCCATTGAATTTTTCCTGCATTTTTCCCAACCGACCAATTGGCTTTGATTCCTTGGTTGGTTCGATTGGAATACCACTGCCAACTGCTGCCTAATCTCCCCGAAAAGTAATGGTTCAGTTTCTTGTTGTTGAATCGAAATTGGGTGGCCAAAACTTGAGCGTCCATGGCACTTCCTTCCCGTAAAACATTTGAACTAACTACGCTAAAGAAGGAATTATTTGCCAAATTTTGATCAAAAACCAACAGATTTGAATTGGTAAGCGGATTTACCAAGGCCGTTCTTGTTTGTTGGGTAACCGTGTCTAAATAAGTATTGAACCCAGCGGCTGTAACCGCATTCAACACACCAATTCCCAATCCGCCGCTGGTTCGACCCGAAATTTTGGTAGCATTGAGCAGTTGCGAGGGTCCAGCTGATGAAACCAATACCTCACGAACTCCTTTTGATGCTCCTAAACTGTAATAAGGCCGATCTCCGATCCTGCGTGAATAAAACAAATCACCTTTCGAGAATAACTCGATTCCTTCGGTAAAAAACTGACGAAACTCGTTGAATTTCACCTCGAATGGAGTTAAGTTCAAGACCTGATTGTCAAAACGAACTTGTCGAAAATCGGGAATGGTGGTCGCATCAAGGGTAAATGCTTCGTTCAATCCCCACTTTAAATCGGCCCCAAACTGGGTGTTGTTGGATGATAATCCTTGTTCTCTTTGGGTAACATTCGAGAGATAAGGATACAGCATCAACCGCAAGGGAGGATGCAAATTCTTCAATCCGGTAAGTTTGCCAGAACGCGCTAAAATTCCCGAAGGATTTCCAAATCGAATCATCGATGGATCCAATGGATTCCACCAAACCTCTTCCCTATTCCGTCGAATTTCACGGGCGAAATTGATGTTCCAAACATCTTCTTCAGCTTCTGCAAATCGAATGGCCGAATACGGAATTCGAATTTCCAATGCCCAACCTTGTTCGTTCCTGGAAGTTTTACTTTCCCAAACAGCATCCCACGACTCATCGAAACCGTTGGCCGACATTCGGCTATCGATTTGAACGTTATTCACCGTTAAACCGAAATAAAACGCATTGTTTCCATCTTTGTAAGTATCTAAAATAATCGCAAACCATTCGCTGTTCCCAGTATTGTCTCGCTGACTCATTTGGGTCATGATCGAATCGGGAGATGAATCAAAAAGTTGAGCGCCAAAAATCAAAGCGTCGTCGTCAAACAATACTTTAACCTCTGTTATTTGGGAAGATGGAAAAAACGGAACCGGATTAATGGTCGTAAAATCAGTTGCTGATGCTGCCAGTTTCCATTCAGACTCAGAAAGTTTACCGTCGATACTTATTTTCTCCAATCGCTTACGAGCCTCCAATGATTTAACGGGAGCTTGCAAAATGGACTCTTGAGAAAAAGCATTAAGAAATAGGATGAAAAAAGCTAGACTAAACCAAAAACGCATGAATTTGGGGTTGAATGGGTGAACAAGTTTCAATGAGTTGCTCAATTTGTTGTTGGTTTTGGATGAACTGAAATCCATTGAATTTTCTTTCTTGAAAGATTTGATCGGGGAAAAGAGCATTCTTTAGTTTTCCAATTCGTTGAACCTCTGTTTCTTGTTTTTGTTTGATGGATTTCTCTACTTTTTTTTCCAACCCCATCCACATTCCCTTCATTTTTTCAATTTCTGCGGAAAGGGTAGCAATGAGGGTGGGCTCAATGAGTTGAATTTTTGATTTAGCGTCCAATTCCAAATCGTTCAATTTATTCACGTATTGCTGAACCGAAAAGTGAATCGGTTGCTGTTGAATGAACTTCTTGATCAATTGATTCTCCTCCAAAAAGACTTCTTGTATTTTCCAATTCCATTTCTCCAACCATTGGTGTTGTTTTGGATCTACATAAAATGCCGATGGACGAAGCAAAACAACGGGCATTTGAATTTGAAAGGCAGCAAATGCTCGTTTCAATTGTGCCCAATAGGCTACCTCTGCGGCTCCACCAATGTAGGCCAAATTGGGCAAAATAAACTCTTGATACAAGGGCCGCATCAGCGCATTGGGAGAAATTTCAACCGGCTGAAGCGATTTAAATTGAGGGTCGTTTTTCTCCAATCTATTTCTACTTATCTTGCTTAAATAGAATAGATTAACATCCCTGTGATAAACCTGAGCTTCAATTCCAAATTGCTTTAAAACTTCATTTTGCTCCGTTACTTTTTGAGCTACAATTTGTTGTTCAAATTCTTTTTCAAAAATGGGATAGGCCAGCTCTTTTAACTCCTCGGAATCTCCATCAAGAATGATCAATCCAAATTGACCAAACATTTCATGAACCAACCTCGCAATGCATTTCGACATTGGAAATCCAACTTTGTAAGCCTGTTTAATGATGGATTTGGCCCAATCGGAAGATAGCAATTCAATGGCACTCTGAACTTCTTGTTCCCAAGATTCTAACAGGGGCATTCTACCAACGGGGCCGGCAATTTTGGTCGATTCCAAGTGAAACGATTTTCCGAACAAAACCGTAGAAGCTATTTCATCGAAATCGTGGTCTTCACTAGCCATCCAGAATACTGGAATGCAATCTGCGCCAACCAATCGGGATAAATGAATCGTTGACGCAATTTTGGTGAAGAAAAAGTGAGGACCGGTTAAAAAATTCAATTGATGTCCGGTTGTAACCGTAAACGCATCATCTTGAAGTAATCGTGAAACGTTGGCAGGAGCAGGAATTTCCCACCGTTCGTATTGACCATTTAAGGCCTGAACCAAGGTTTTTCGGTGAAGGGATGAAAACGTTTTTTTCTCTTTCGCTTCAGAAATTCCTTGAAGGCTGGGCTGAAAATCAAAAAAGTTACGGTAGTCAACATTTCCATCAGCCACTTTCGATGCAAACGAATTGCGGTTGACTTCAGCAAATGGAAAAGACCACGTTCTCATTAAGAAGGAATTACTCGACCAAATAAATCAAACTCTTCAGCAGAATCAATCATTACATGGGCGAAATCTCCAATTCGAACAAAATTTTCCGACAAACTGGCGTTAACCAATACCTCATTATCGACCTCTGGTGAATCAAATTCGGTTCTTCCAATGAAATATTCTCCCTCCTTGCGGTCGAAGAGAACTTTGTAGGTATTGCCCACTTTCTTTTGGTTGAGTTCCAAAGAAATTCCTTGTTGAACAGCCATGATTTCCTCTGCCCGCGCCTCTTTGGTTTCCTCTGGTACATCGTCAACCAAATTGTAAGCTGCGGTATTTTCTTCGTGGGAATACGTGAAAACTCCGAGTCGATCGAACCTATTTCTTTCAATAAACTCCAAATGTTCTTCGTGATCGGCTTGGGTTTCACCCGGAAATCCAACAATCATGGTGGTTCGAAGTGCTATTTCAGGAACTTCTTGACGAATTTGATCAATGAGTTCTTGGGTTCTGGATGCGGTAATTCCCCTGCGCATCGATTTCAGCATGTTCTCAGCTCCGTGTTGCAGGGGCATATCGAGGTAGTTGCAGATGTTGGGATACTTTTTCATCAGTGGCAAAATATCCATGGGGAATTGACTCGGATAAGCGTATTGCAAACGAATCCAATCCGCTCCCGGAACATCTGCCAAACGTTCGAGAAGTTCAGACAAATTGCGTTTTCCGTACAAATCCAGTCCGTAGTAGGTTAAATCTTGGGCAATGAGCACCAACTCTTTAACCCCCTTGGAGGTTAAGTGGGTTGCTTCCTTCACCAAATCGTCGATCGTGCGCGAAACGTGTTTTCCGCGCATGAGCGGAATGGCACAGAACGCGCAAGGACGGTCGCAACCCTCAGCAATCTTCATGAATGCGGTGTGATTGGGGGTAGTAATGATGCGCTCTCCCAACAATTCGTGCTTGTAATCGGCCTTTAACGTTTTGAGCAAACGAGGCAATTCCATGGTACCAAACCAAGCATCTACTTCTGGAATTTCAACTTCAAGCTCGTCCTTGTAACGGTGAGATAAACAACCGGTTACGTAAACTTTCTCAACGATTCCATCATGCTTGGCATCAACGTAGCGGAGAATGGTATCGATGGACTCTTGTTTAGCATTATCGATAAATCCACAAGTATTGATGATAACGATATCGTTGGCATCATCGGTACGTTCGTGTCCAACATCGAAGTTGTTGGCTTTGAGTTGAGTGAGGATGTTTTCACTGTCAACCAAGTTTTTTGAGCACCCCAAGGTGATCAGGTTTACTCGATTTTTGGTTCTTGTTTTCGTTTTCATTCCGGCTTAAAGATGAATAACTTCACCATAAGCGGCTGCAGTAGCTTCCATCACGGCTTCCGACATGGTGGGGTGCGGATGAACAGCCTTCAAAATTTCATGTCCGGTTGTTTCTAATTTCCGAGCTACAACGATTTCGGCAATCATTTCGGTAACGTTGGCTCCAATCATGTGGGCTCCAAGGAACTCTCCGTATTTCGCATCGAAAATTACCTTTACGAATCCTTCTTTTGCACCAGCTGCAGAGGCTTTGCCGGAAGCCGAGAACGGGAATTTTCCGACTTTAATTTCAATTCCAGCTTCTTTTGCTGCGCGCTCGGTCATCCCAACGCTTGCAATTTCTGGAGCGCAGTAGGTGCATCCTGGAATATTTCCATAATCCAATGCCTCAACATGCATTCCAGCAATTTTTTCAACACAAATGATTCCTTCCGCAGAAGCTACGTGCGCCAAAGAAGGGCCTTTTACAATGTCGCCGATGGCGTAATATCCCGGAATATTGGTGCGATAAAAATCGTCAACCATCACTTTTCCTTTGTCGGTGGCAATGCCAACATCTTCCAACCCAATGTTTTCGAGGTTGGTCATTACCCCAGCTGCAGAAAGCACCACATCGCACTCGATGATTTGTTCACCAGATGCTGTTTTTACTGTAACTTTTGCACCAGACCCCGATTTTTCAACTTTCTCCACGGAAGAGTTGGTTAAAATATCGATTCCTTTTTTCTTGTAGATTTTTTCTAGCTCTTTGGAAACATCGGTATCTTCAACGGGAACAATGTTGGGCATGAACTCAACAATGGTCACCTTTGTTCCCATGGTGCTGTAGAAATAGGCAAACTCCACACCGATCGCACCGGAACCGATAACGACCATGGATTTCGGTTGTTTATCCAACGACATCGCCTTTCGGTATTCAATCACCATTTCACCGTCGATGGGAACATTGGGTAATTGACGAGCACGAGCTCCGGTAGCTAAAATGATGTGATTGGCTGAAATTTCAGAAATTTTTCCATCGGCATCCGTTACTTCAACCTTTTTTCCAGCTTTTACTTTTCCGTAACCCATGATGACATCGATTTTATTCTTCTTCATCAAAAATTGGATGCCTTTACTCATTCCGTCGGCTACTCCTCGAGAGCGCTTTACAACAGCATCGAAATCTGCTTTTGCGTCTGAAACGGTAATTCCGTAATCGGATGCGTGCTGAATGTATTCAAAAACCTGTGCACTTTTCAACAAAGCTTTGGTTGGAATACAACCCCAATTCAAGCAAATACCACCCAACGATTCTTTTTCGATGATGGCGGTTTTCATTCCTAATTGAGAAGCGCGAATTGCGGTTACATAACCACCAGGACCACTTCCGATAACAACGACGTCGTAATTCATGAGTTTCAAATTTATTGGCAAAGATAACAATTTCCTTTTGCTTCCTTTTTACTTTTACCCCATGCTGCCAGAAAGTATTTCGCATTTTTTAAACGACCATTTTTTACGTTATCACGGAATTTCCGGACAAGTCCATCGGGTTAAATCGGTTGGCGGTGGATGCATCAGCTTTACCTATCAATTTGATTATTCCGACAAAAGTTACTTTATTAAATATTTAAGCAAAGAGAAGTTTCCCAAAATGTATCAAGCCGAATCAATGGGTTTGAAATTGTTAGACAAAGTGGGAGCCTTCGATATTCCCCAATTGATCGTGGAAAGCGAAACCGATGAATTTCAGTTTTTGGTGATGGAATACATCGATCAATCGCCGAAAAAGAAAGGATATTGGGAAGAACTAGCTTACGGAATGTCTCAAATTCATGCCGAAACTCAACAGAAATTCGGATTGGGAACAGATAATTTTATTGGAACATTGATTCAAAAAAACGATTGGACCGATTCTTGGACAGAGTTTTATTTTGCCCAACGGCTGATGCCACAATTGGAATTAGCATTGTTGAATCATAAGTTACCGAAAGGAATCATCACTGCCTTTGAAAAGTTGTTTTTAATCTTTGATGATTTAATTCCCAAAGAAGCTCCTTCCCTACTCCATGGCGATTTTTGGTACGAAAACGTGATTCCCAATCAATTCGGTGCCCCAACATTGATCGATCCAGCCGTTTACTACGGGCACCGAGAAATGGATTTAGCCATGGCCGATTTGTTTGGTGGGTTCCCAATGGACTTTTTTGAAGCTTATGAACATCGATTCCCCCTGCAACCGGGATATGATCAACGACGAAAATTGCATCAACTTTATCCTTTGTTGGTTCATGTTAATCTTTTTGGAGATTCCTACGCTCAAAGAGTCGTAAATATCATGAACCAATTTTCTTAACCTTCGTTACTTTGTAGATATTTTTGTGATCATGAAAGAAAAAATTAGTTTGGTGGGCGGTGGTTTGGTGGGTTCCATGTTATCCATTCTCCTCGCCAAAAAAGGATTTCCAGTTGAGGTTTTTGAAGCTCGTCCAGATATGCGTAAAGCCGACGCCTATGCAGGACGTTCCATCAATTTGGCCATGAGTCACCGCGGATGGAAGGCCATTGAAATGGCCGGAATCAAAGATAAAATTGATGAAGTGGCCATTCCCATGTACGGAAGAATGATTCACGATATGGAAGGCAACCAAACGTTCCAACCCTACTCCATTCATAACGACGCCATTTATTCGGTTTCTCGTTCTGGATTGAATCAAGCATTGATGCAAATTGCTGAAGATTTGGGAGTTGAATTCCATTTCGAAAACAAGTGCATCGCTGCCGATTTGGATCACAATGAATTAACCTTTCAGAAATCTGACGGCTCGCAGAACAAGGTGAAAACAAAGATTACCATTGGAACCGATGGTGCGGCCTCGGAACTTCGTTATTCCATGCAACGCAAGGGCCGCTTCAATTATAGTCAAGATTTCATCGAACACGGGTACAAAGAAATTTCCATTCCGGCGAATCCGGATGGATCTTTCAAGTTGGAGAAAAATGCCCTTCACATTTGGCCTCGGAAAGATTTCATGCTTATCGCTTTAGCAAATCCTGAAGGAAACTTTACGTGCACCTTGTTTTTCGATATGGAAGGGCCTCTTTCTTTTGAGTCCGTAAATACTCGCGAAAAAGCAGAAGCATTCTTCAAAACCTATTTCCCTAATATTCCTGAATTAGCACCCGATTATTTGGATCAATACGAAAAAAATCCCGTTGGAATTTTAGGAATCATTCGTTGTGCTCCTTGGAATTATAAAAAAACGTTGCTTTTGGGCGATGCTTCCCATGCCATCGTTCCCTTTTACGGTCAAGGCATGAACAGTGGTTTTGAGGATTGTACCGCTTTGATGGAAATGATGGAAGCAAAAGGAGAGAATTGGGAAACCTTGATTCCTGAAATTGCACGTGAACGAAAACCCAATGCCGATGCCATTGCCGATTTAGCACTCTACAACTTCATCGAAATGAGAGATAAAACCGCTGATCCTCGTTTTATTCTCCAGAAGAAAATGGAGGGAGAAATCCAAAAACGCCATCCCGAGAAATGGATTCCGCTTTATTCCATGGTTTCTTTCTCTCACATTCCCTACGCTGAAGCTTGGCGAATTGGTCAAGCCCACAACCAATTCATGCAGGAATTCCTAGACCTTCCAAACATTGAAAACCGCTGGAATGATCCCGATATCGTTTCCCTCATCGATCAAAAATTGGCGAATACCATTTTTTAATTTGTCAAAAAGACTTGATTTTGATAAAAAAGCCGACAATTTGTCGGCTTTTTGTTTGCGGATACAGATTTGAGGGTAAAGGAAAAACGAGAAAACATGAATATGCAAAACTTCACCGAAAAGTCGCAAATGGCTGTTCAGCAATCCATTGGAATAGCTGAGAATTTAGGACATCAGTCCTTGGAAAATGGCCACTTGCTCAAGGGAATCATGGAGGTTGATGAAAC
>CANHCV010000026.1 GCA_947459245.1 Bacteroidota bacterium | reverse complement strand
AATCCCTCTACGGATTGTGCTTCCAAGGCACGCTCTTCCGATAATTTCGATTCCTTCCTCCAAGTTTCCCAATTGGGTTCTTCAAATTCTCCTTCGCGATTGAGATAAGGCCCCGCAGTCTTTAGTAAACGTTTGAAATATTGGGTGTGTTGATTTTTTTCAAAAGGATGTTCGATGTAATATTTTTCATATTCTTGAAGGACCAGACGTACATTGACTGGCTCTTGGTACATCAATCTTACCCAATAGGGAAGGGTAAGGTCATTTGAATTTCCATACCCTGATTCCAACGGAATGTGGAAGGTTTTAGATTCCTGAGCATGAATGGAAGATGTTCCCAGTACAATAAAAATGGCAAAAAGAATGAACTTCATGCCGAAAGATAGGAAAGAAAATTAATATTAAAAGAGCGTTCCCGAGTTTCGGGTTGATATTTTGCCCAAGTGGAGGTAGGCTTTTTCGGTAACTTCCCTTCCTCGAGGTGTGCGTTTTAAAAATCCTTCTTGAATGAGGAACGGTTCGTACACTTCTTCAATGGTACCGGAATCTTCGCCAACGGCCGTTGCAATGGTGGATAAACCTACGGGCCCGCCCTTGAATTTATCGATGATGCACAATAGAATTCGGTTGTCCATTTCATCCAATCCGTGTTCGTCTACGTGCAGGGCAGAAAGGGCGATTTTGGAGATTTCGAGGTTGATGGTGCCGTTGCCTTTAACCTGAGCGAAATCGCGCGTTCGTCTCAATAGTGCATTTGCAATACGGGGTGTTCCGCGCGAACGGCGAGCAATTTCGAATGCACCGGTTTCCTCGATGGGAACGCCTAAAATTCCCGAACTTCGGGTAACGATGTCGGTTAGTTTCTTGGCATCGTAATACTCCAATCGGCAGGTAATTCCGAATCGGGCGCGCAGCGGTGCCGTTAATAAACCGCTTCGGGTGGTCGCGCCAACCAGCGTAAACGGATTTAAACCGATTTGAACACTTCGGGCATTCGGCCCAGTATCGATCATGATATCAATTTTGAAATCTTCCATGGCCGAGTACAAGTATTCCTCCACTACCGGACTCAATCGGTGAATTTCATCGATGAATAAGAAATCTCCCGGCTCGAGGTTGGTTAGCAATCCTGCTAAATCAGCCGGTTTTTCCAAAACGGGACCGCTGGTGAGCTTAACCGATGCTCCCATTTCATTGGCTACAATGTGCGCTAACGTTGTTTTTCCAAGTCCGGGAGGACCGTGCAATAAAACGTGATCCAAACTTTCGCTCCGTTGCTTTGCTGCTCGGGTGAAAATCATCAGGTTCTCAAGAATCTTTTCTTGTCCGGTAAAGTCATCGAAACGTTGCGGCCTCAATTGGCTTTCGATTTCTTTCTCTCCAGGTGAAAGGTGGTGTTCCTCCCCGTCTAAAAATCGTTCGCTCATTGAAATTGGGGATAAGATTGAACAAATTCACGGGTAGTTTTTTCGATCAAGTCGCACGCTTGAGTCATTTCTTCGGCTGAAATCACCAAAGGAGGTGCAAAACGAATGATGTTTCCGTGGGTAGGTTTAGCAAGGACGCCGTTTTGCATCATCAAAACGCAAAAATTCCATGCGGTTTTCGATGTTTCTTCATCGCGAATCACCACGGCATTCAATAATCCCTTTCCTCGAACCAGCGAAAAAAGTTTTGGGAAATCGGTCATTAATTTTTCCATTCTTTGACGGAAGTAAGTGCCGCGTTCTTTTGCTTTTTGAGCTAATTCTTCTTCCTCGATAACCTGCAGAGCGGCGGTTGCTACAGCGCACGCCAGCGGATTTCCGCCAAAGGTGCTACCGTGCTCGCCGGGGTGAATGCAAAGCAAGATTTCGTGGGAGGCGAGCACCGCCGAAACCGGCATGATGCCGCCAGATAGCGCTTTTCCTAAGATAAGAATGTCGGGTTTAGCGGCATATTTTCTCTCGCATCTTGTTGTGCAAGAACAACCGGCACAGGTGGCCAGCAATTGACCGGTTCTCGCAATGCCGGTTTGAACTTCATCGGCAATCATGAGTACACCGGCTTGGGTGCACAAGTCTCGAACTTTTTCCAAATAGCCAGAATCGGGAACCATCACACCGGCTTCCCCTTGAATTGGCTCGAACAGAAATCCGGCAACGTTGGGGTTTTTCAAGGCTTCTTCTAAGGCGGGAAGGTCGTTGTAGGGGATAATTTGGAATCCGGGAGTAAACGGACCAAAATCGCGAGTGGAGTCGGGGTCGGTAGAAAAACCTACGATGGTGGTGGTTCTACCGTGGAAATTCTGACTGCAAACCACGATGATGGCTTGGTTTTCGGGGATGTTCTTTTTTTGATACGCCCATTTCCGGCAAACTTTAATGGCCGATTCTACGGCTTCTGCACCGCTATTCATGGGCAGCATGCGGTCGAATTGAAAATACTCGGTAAGGAATTGGGAGAAATCTCCGAGGTTGCTGTTGTAGAAGGCCCTCGACGTGAGCGTTAACTTGGAAGCTTGATCGGTGAGGGCTTTCAAGATTTTCGGATGGGAGTGACCTTGATTAACGGCACTGTAGGCCGAAAGAAAATCGAAGTATTCTTTACCATCTACATCCCAAACCTTCGCACCAAACCCTTTGTCTAAAACCACCGGAAGGGGATGGTAATTGTGGGTTCCGAATTGATTTTCTAAATCGATGGAGCGCTGAGAAAGAGGCGTTGGTAAAAAAGTACTCATAAATTTTTCCGAAGTGTTTTATTATTTGCGAAATGATTCTATCTTTGCATCCTCAAAATGAACCGCACGGGTGAATTGAAGATGGTACAAAAGTACTGAAATAAGTTCCTCGGTGCAAAAAATAGCGCGATATGTCTCGAATTTGTGATCTTACAGGAAAAGTTGCCATTACCGGTAACCACGTATCTCACTCAAACCGTAAAACGAAGCGCAAGTTTTATCCAAACTTGCAGGTAAAGAAATTTATCATTCCAGAAACGGGAGAAGTGATCAAGTTGAAAGTTTCAACTTCTGCTTTGCGTACCATCAATAAGGTGGGAATCACCGAAGCGATCAAGCGCGTAATTAAAAAAGGAACGCTTTAATCGATTGAATCATGGCTAAAAAAGGAAACCGCATCCAAGTTATCATGGAGTGTACCGAGCACAAAACTTCTGGCATGCCAGGAACTTCTCGTTACATCACTGTAAAGAATAAAAAAAATACGCCTGATCGTTTGGAGTTGAAAAAATTCAACCCCATTCTTAAGCGTGTAACTGTTCACAAAGAAATTAAATAATCATGGCAAAGAAAGTAGTAGCAACCCTCAAGAAACAACTTTCTGCTGACGAGAAGATCGTTAAAGTGATCAAAGCTCGCCGTTCAGAAAAATCCGGAGCCTATTCCTTCCGCGAAGAGTTCGTTACCGCTAACCGCGTTGACGAGTTTTTCAAATCCTAATGAAACAACTGAAATAAAATACAGGCGCATCCATTCGATGCGCCTTTTTTACGTATGGAACACCGCAAAGCAATGCTCATCATCATGGATGGATGGGGACACGGCGCCAAAGACGCTTCCGATGCCATTCATCAAGCCAACACTCCTTTCGTTGATGCTCTCTATTCCTCCGTTCCTCACACCGAACTTTCCACCTGCGGGGAAGCCGTAGGTTTGCCCGCAGGTCAAATGGGGAATTCTGAAGTTGGGCATTTTACCATTGGTGCCGGTCAAATTGTTTTTCAAGAGTTAGCGAGGATCAATAAATCCATTCGAGATGGAGAATTTGAACAGTTGGAAATCCTTCGAAATGCTTTTCTAAAGTCCAAACGGAACGGAACAAAAGTGCATTTGTTGGGATTGGTATCCGACGGTGGAGTGCATTCGCACATCGAACACCTATTTGCATTGTTGCGCATGGCCCAAGAAATCGGCCACGAGCAAACGTTCGTTCATGCGTTCACCGATGGCCGTGATTGCGACCCCAAATCGGGACTCGCATTCATTCAGTCGCTCGAGTTGGAATGCACCAAAACAAAAACCCATATCGCCTCGGTTTCTGGGCGCTATTACGCCATGGATCGCGACAAACGTTGGGACCGGGTTGCTAAAGTTTACCATGCTCTGGTGAACGGTGCGGGGGAGAAAACCACTTCTGCTTCTTCAGCAATAGCGCAATCGTATTCCAACGGGGTTACCGATGAATTTATCCTTCCACATTTGGTGGTGAATGAACATCAACAGGCATGGGGTAACATCGAACATTCCGATACCGTTATTTTCTTCAATTTTAGAACGGATCGTGGACGTGAATTGACGCAAATGCTTCATCAGCAAGCTTTTGTTGAGCAAAATACCGAGCCATTGGAACTGGATTATTACACCTTCACGAAGTACGATGAGACGTTTCGAAATGTACAGGTGATTTTTGAAAAAGATGCATTAAAATCTACATTAGGTCAGAAAATTGCTGATGCTGGAAAAACGCAACTTCGAATGGCGGAAACGGAAAAATATCCACACGTAACTTTCTTTTTTAACGGACAGATGGAAGAACCTTACCCCGGCGAACATCGAGTGATGGTAGCTTCGCCCAAAGTGGCGACTTACGACCTTCAGCCGGAAATGAGTGCGTTGGAGTTGACGGAAGCGTGCATCGAGCAATTGAATCAACATCCCTTCGATTTCGTGGTTTTGAATTTTGCCAATCCGGATATGGTTGGACATACGGGCGTTTTTGAGGCCATTAAAAAGGCTGTTGAGACCGTGGATCAATGTGTGAAAAAGGTGGTGGAAGTGGCCTTGGAAAAGGATTACTCCATTTTTCTCACGGCCGATCATGGAAATGCAGATTGTGCGGTGAATACCGATGGATCGCCCAATACGGCCCATACCTTGAACTTGGTTCCCTTGTTTCTCATCAATTGCAAACGGGTTGAAGCGGAAAAAGGAAAAGGTCTTTCGGCCTTGGCCCCGATGATTGTAAAAGAGATGGGAATTTCTGCATAAAAAAATGGGAAATCTTTCCAACGTTTCCGATGTTTTTTCGTTAATTTGGAGCGAGATATGATGAGCAGCGGATACCAAAATTTAATTCAAAAAATTGACGAGTTTATTCGGAAGTATTACAAAAACCGAATGATGCGGGGTGGCTTGTGGTGCCTGGCAACTTTTCTCTCGTATTTTTTGATTTTGGTGGTATTGGAGCATTTTGGAAGATTTGAAACCGGCGTTCGTACCATTCTTTTCTTCTCTTTCGTTGCCGGTGTTTTAGGGCTTTCTATCTACTTTATTCTTATTCCGTTTTTAAAATTGCGGAAAATTGGAAGTGCTTTAACGCACGAACAAGCAGCTGCCATCATTGGCCTGCATTTCCCCGAAGTATCCGACCGATTGCTGAACGTATTGGAACTTAAATCAACTCTCACGCAATCGCAAAGTGATTTGGTGGCCGCCGCCATCGATCAAAAATCAGCTCAGCTGAAATCGGTTCCCTTTGCGGCCGCTATCGATTATTCGAAAAATAAACCGCTGCTCAAATACGTTTTACCGCCCGTTTTGGGTTTGGTGCTTTTGCTCATTTTTCAACCCAGTTTCATCACCGGTTCAACCGAACGTTTGGTGAAGTACGATCAACATTTCGAAGTTCCAGCTCCGTTTACCTTTGTTTTGGATCCAAAAACACCGTCATCAGTTTTAGAAGGAACGAATCTTCCGATTGCTGTTCAAGTTGTTGGAGATGAATTTCCCGACCAAGCGTACATTCAGGTTGGGGAGCACCGATTCAAAATGGCGAAAAAATCGAAAAATTCTTTTGAATTTCAATTGGAAAACCTTCGGAATACGACGGAGATTCGATTTGCTGCGAACGGATTTCAATCCATTCCCACCACCATTGAAGTTTTGCCGAAGCCCATTGTTGCAGGATTTGATGTTTGGTTGGATTATCCGGCTTACCTGGGTAGAACCGACGAACGAATTTCCAACGCTGGTGAATTGGAAGTTCCGGCTGGAACCACGGTGCGTTGGAGCATCAATACCCAAAAAGTTGATGAAATTGGTTTTCTTTTTCAAGGGAAGCTTGAGCGCATCAACGTGAAGGAATCGCCCACTCAATTGGCGAGAAAGGTGCTGCAAAATAGCCAATACGGTGTTTTTGGTACCAATGCCTACGTGAAAAAAACCGATACCGTTCAGTACCAAATTTCAGTAATCCCAGATCAATATCCGGGCATTTCTGCATCCATGGAAGTGGATAGCAATCAATCGTCGGTTCGGTTTTTCTCGGGAGAAATTTCAGATGATTACGGAATTTCAAAATTGGTTTTCCATTACGAAAAGTCGCTTCAAGGGAAAAAAACAGGAAACGGTGAACAACGCTTGGAGGTGAGGAATTCTCTTCGACAAAGTTTCATTCATGGCGTTCAACTTGATCAATTGGATTTGAAACCCGGTGAAGAGGTGAGTTTTTGGTTTGAGGTGTGGGACAACGATGGAGCGACCGGCACTAAATCTACCAAATCATCTTCCTTGGTGTATCGAGAACCAACGGAATCGGAAGCCGAGAAAAAAGAAGATCAGAATAACCAAGCCATCAACCAAAAATTAAACGAGTCTTTGAAAGAAATTCGGAAGATTCGAAAGGAAACGGAGAAGATTTCCCAAAAATTGATGGATAAGAAAGACCTTAATTTCGACGATCAAAAGAAGTTAAAGGAATTGATGCAGCGACAGCAGCAAGTAGCCAAAAACATTCAGGAAGCACAAAAACTCAATGAAGAAAATAAGCGCGACCAAGAACGGAACAACGAACCGTTGAGTGAAGAGCTGATGGAAAAACAACGAATGGTGGAAGAGTTGTTCGACAAAGTGGTGAGCGAGGAGTTGAAAAAGATGATGGAGGAGTTGAAAAAACTCCTGGAAGCCGAGAACAAAGAGAAGTTTAATGAAGATGCCAAGAAATTCAATTTAGACAACAAAGAGTTGGAAAAAGAATTGGATAAAATGGCACAAATGCTGAAACAAGCCCAACTTGAAGAAAAGTTGGAGCAAACCGCCAATGAAATTGAAAAGCTCGCAGAGCAGCAAGAAAAGCTAGCGGAACAAACCGAAAATAAAAACAACAAATCCGAAGACCTCAAAAAGAAACAAGACGAATTGAACCAAAAATTCAACGAGTTGGATCAGAAACTTCAACAACTGGAGGAAGAAAATAAAAAATTAGAAGATCCAAAGGAATTGGGCGATTTGAATGAAGAAAGTGGCGACATTCAAAAAGATCAAAAAGAGAGTTCAGAACAATTGAACAAAGGAAACAAAAAGTCTGCCTCTGAAAAACAAAAGCAAGCTGCCAATCAAATGAAACGAATGGCGAATCGGATGAAGGAAAGCATGGAACAAGACCAAGAGGAACAATTGGAAGAGGACATGCGTGCACTTCGTGCTTTGATGGAAAACTTGGTGAAATTCTCCTTCAATCAGGAAAAGGTGATGGAGGATTTGGGAAAGAATCCGAATTACAACAACACTTATGTTCGCATTGGACAGGATCAGCGGAAGTTGAAGGACGATGCCAAATTGATTGAAGATTCGTTGTTTGCCCTTTCAAAGCGAGCTCCGCAAATCAGTTCCTACATCAACAAAGAGGTCACCGGCCTACAGTCGAACTTGGATAAAGCCATCAAAGGGCTGGCCGATCGCAACACCTATGAGGCCAAATCCAAGCAGCAATACACCATGATGCATGCCAATAATTTGGCCGTAATGCTTTCCGAATCCTTCAAGCAAATGCAGCAGGACATGTCGGAAATGCAGCAAAAGAAACAGCAGAAACAACAGAAGGGCGGGGGGCAATGCACCAAACCTGGTTCGGGAAGCAGCAAGGGAAAAAAGCCAAGCATGAGCAACATGCGGCAGATGCAAGAACAGTTGAATAAGCAGTTGCAGCAAATGCGGGAGCAACAAAAAAACGGACAAAAACCGGGGGAGAAGCCCGGGGATAAACCGGGGCAAAAGCCGGGTGGTAAACCCGGTCAAGGCGGGCTTCCGAGTTCCGATTTTGCAAAAGCCGTTGCCCGCCAAGAAGCCATTCGGAGGGAACTCCAAAAAATGTCCGACCAATTGAAGAAGGAAGGCGGATCGGGCTTAGGCGATTTGGACAAACTCGCCAAAGAAATGGAAAAAACCGAAGAAGAATTGGTGAATAAGCGATTGTCTCCGGAAACACTAAAGCGCCAACAAGATATTCTTACTCGATTGTTGGAAGCAGAGAAAGCCGAACGAGAACGCGAACAAGATCAAAAACGCGAGTCGAAATCGGCCAAAGAAACGGCTCCAATTCCCCCCGCAGCCTTGGAGGAGTATCGACGAAAGCGTGAAAAGGAATTGGAAATGTACCGAACCTTGCCGGCCGAGTACACCCCATTTTTCAAACAAAAAGTGGAAGATTACTTCCGTAAATCGGGTGAATAATGCGTCGGGTAGAATGGACATCCACGTTGGATTCTTTGGGGCTGATTGAGCCGCTCCTGCTGGAAATGCCAGAAGTTCATGCCGTTATGTCGGCCGTGGAACTGCGTTTATTGCTTTCCGAGGCGGTGACCAATGCCATTCAACATGCCAATCAGTTGCAGGAACAGAAAAAAGTAATCATCGAGTGGTGCAGGGGAGAGGAAGCGCCTTGGCAAGTGGAAGAGCAATTTCGATTGAATTCCTGGGTTTTTTCCATTCAGGACGAAGGCGATGGATTTGAAATGGAGGAGGTTCCGGAACCGTGTGAAATGCCGGGCGGACGTGGGGTGTTTATTTTGAAGTCGCTAACGAAATTTGTTTGTTACCGGAACGAAGAGCGGCGATTGATTTTTATCATCTGAAGCCGCGCAATTGCATTCCTTGGATTTTGGAGTACTCCAGCGCGGGAAACGGGAATTTGAAGTAATTCATCAAGAAAAAGGTTTTCTTCAAAAACTTACTCTTGGTGGGAACCTTGGTAAAATCAATATCTAAACTTGCGTAAAACTCGGAATACCGAGGGAATTTGGAGTAATCTTGAACTCCGGCGGAATTTTCAAAAACATTATCTCCACCACCGTAATAACCATTGATGCCGTATCCCACCGACGCCAAGAGGAAAGGATATTTCTTCGAAATGGGAACGCTTAACCAATACGTTTGGCCATTGTAATCTTTGAGCATTCGCGAAACGGGACTCTTGCCAAACATTTCGGGCCGAACTTCGGCAATTGGATTCCTTGCGTAACTGTATTTGAAACAAAAGTTCCGGCTTTCCGGCTTGAGGGCTTGGTAGGTGCCAAGTAATCCACCGAAAGCATTGGCGATGAGATCTCCGGGCGATGCCCCCCAGCTTTGAGATTTGCCGTCGAGGTATTCAATTCCGGTTAAGAAAATCACGCCCGACATTCCTCCCCAATATGCCGCCTGTTTGGACGTGAATCCAGTAGCGCGCATGGCGGCAACTCCTCCTCTGGAAATTTGGTAGCAGGTGTGCGCATGTCCTAATTTATCCATTCCTCCCCATTCATGGTTGTCGTTAAACCAGTGAAAAGGGGTGGTTTGATTGTTGGAATACCATTGGCTGTTCAAAAGGCCAAATGTTGTTCCGCAAAAAGCTGTATATCCTGTGCCTAATAGCCAGCGGCTTCGAAGGGTATCGATTTTCTGAGAAAACAAGAGTAGGCTTGAAAAAAGAAATGTGCTAGTCCAAAAAAGCTTCATATTCATTTTGCTTTTGCAGCAATTGATTCCAAATGATGTTGTTTTTTGGATTTTCCAGCAAATCATACATCAATGGTGCAATGGCTCGTGGAACGGGGGTGGTATTGATTTGGAATAGTCGTTCTTTGGAAGAAGTAGCCAGGTAAGTTGTTATGGGAAGATTATTGATGCTGAGATTAAATTGGTAGAGTTGTTGAAAGGAAATGGTATCGGGCTGAATTCCTGATTTGTACAAAAGAATGATATCTTTTGCTTCAGAAAGAAGTTCATTTGATTTCCATGAAATTTTTCTTCGAACAATGATTTGTTCAATTTCAGGGTATTCAAAGTTGATAAAATCGTGATTGGAGGATGGAAAGGTGTTGAAATATTCTTCGGGTTTCTCGCTAAAAAACTGGGAGATAAGATCAGAAATAACTTTTCCAACCGGGTCGTAAACGGAATGATTGGCGTAAATGAAATGCTGCATCTTTTGAGAGGCATCTGCAGCGTTATTCTCCGTAAACTGAAATTTGGATTTCAGTTTAGTTTCAAACTCCAAGCCTTGAACGTCATTGAAAAATCGGCCAGCAAAGTAAATGATCTCACCGGAAAATCCTCTCTTTTGAATCCAGTCGTTGAAGTGGATTTCACAATTCCCATTCATATTGGATGGGATGACCGCGTTGGAGAGGTCGTTTTGAAGTTGCGAATAAGGGAAATAAATCAGTTCAATGTTTTTTGTTTCTTTCTTGGATTTCCCTTTCTTCCCAGAAATGACTTCTTCTTTTTTAAGAATGATGGATAAACCACCTTGAGCAATTCGAATGGAATCTTTTTCAAAGTCCCATTGCTCGTACAAGAAAATCCCATCGGCTGAATCTAAACGTTTCTGGTAGTATTTTTCTATCAGTGGGATATCGGATGTTTGAATTTTTTGCGTGCAGGAAAGGTCTGTAAATCCATAAATTTTGCCCAATCGAAGTTGTAAATACAAATGATTCAATAGGGCTTGAGTAACGTTGGTTCCCCAGGAGCTATCTTGTTTTTGAACCAAGATTTGTGTAATTGCTTTGTTTTGAGCATGAGTGGTTTGGCCCAAAAGGCAGAAGGAAATCAACGGAAAAAACAGAAATAACTTCTTGGGAAGCATGAAAAAAGGTGGTAATTTTACCCAAAATTAAGTCTTCAACGGTTATGGACAGCAAATTATTTAACGAAAATTTCGCCAAAATTCTAGAAATACGAAAAGAACTCAATTCCATGGAGTTTAATTCGACCAAATACGATGAATTGGAAGAAGTCCTAGCCGATTTAGAAGATGATTTTATGGAAGATTTTGGAGATGAGTTGGATGAGGTGATCACCAAAATTCACCATACCCTTTGCCCCGATATCGAATCGGCTCATCCGATGGCTTATTTCGCTCGAAATTATACTGAAAGTGAATTCGTTCCTGGCGATTATGAAATCAATACCGGCGATGGAATAAAAATCATCGCTGAAATCAAAGGCAAGAAAGTTCGGGGTAGTTTGGTTTGGTTGCCCAATCCAGCCCGATTGGTGATGATCTCTGCAGAAGATATTTTGGTTTTGTGGAATTCTGAAAAACCGGAAGAAATTCACTTGGGGTAAACTTTTTAGCCCATTCGGCCGTTCTATTGCCAGTGATATCTCCAACGTTTCATACCATCAATCCCTTTTCCGAAGAAATCATTTCGGAATACCGTTTTGACACCCATCAAATGGTGGAGTCCAAACTTGAAATTGCACATCAATCCTTTCTTCACCAGAAATTCACCTCGGTTTCCAATCGAATCGATTGGTTGAAATCATTGATTCCCATTCTTGAATCTTCGAAAGCACAGTGGTCCCGTCTCGCAACCGTTGAAATGGGGAAACCTTTGTTAGAAGCTTCGCATGAGGTCGAAAAATGCATCGGACTCTGTCGTTTTTTTATTGAAAATGCCGATTCTTTTTTGGCAGCAGAGGTTATTCCTTATTCCAAAAAAGCGGTCGTAACCAAGTCGCCTGTTGGCATCGTTCTGGGAATTATGCCATGGAATTACCCATTTTGGCAGGTTTTCCGCTTTGCCATTCCCGCACTCATGGCCGGAAACGCTGTTGTTTTAAAACATGCTCCCAATGTAACCGGTTGTGCATTAGCCGTGGAAGGAGTTTTCAAAAATTCCTTGTTTCCTGAAGGACTATTTCAGGTGGTTTTGGCCGATGTGGAACAAACGCAACGGTTGATAACCGATGAACGAGTGCAACGCATTTCGTTTACCGGCAGCAACGAAACCGGATTTAAAATTGCCATGGCTGCCGGATCAGTAGGAAAGAAATGTGTCCTTGAACTGGGAGGATCCGATCCCTTCATCGTTATGAACGATGCACCTTTGGATCTCGTGGTCCCGCAAGCCATCAAATCTCGATTCATCAACGCCGGCCAAAGTTGCATTTCTGCAAAAAGGTTTATCGTTCATTCGAGTATGTACGATGAATTTATGGAAAGAATGATTCAGGAAATGCGAAAACTGAATTTAGGCGATCCCCTCGAATCCTCGAATCAAATTGGGCCATTAGCCAGAAGGGATTTGCAAAGCAAGGTTCTGAACCAAATTCAATCTGCGAAATCTTCGAACAATCCGTTGCTTTTTGAAACGGAGGTTCCCTCCAAAGGTTATTTCGTTCCTTTGATGCTTTTTGGGAATATCAACCGAGGTTCTTCGCTTTGGCAAGAAGAAGTTTTTGGTCCGGTTGCTTCGGTTATTCCGTTTCAGCAGGATGAAGAACTGATAGCATTGGCCAACGATACAAAATTTGGGCTTGGAGCAAGTATTTGGAGTAAAGATGAAGAAAAAGCCTTTAACTTGGCGCAACACATCGACGCCGGAAATGTCTATGTGAATGAAATGATGAAAAGTGATTTCGAATTGCCATTTGGAGGAACCAAACAATCGGGCTTTGGAAAAGAATTGTCCAAATCGGGAATGATGGAATTCGTCAATCTGAAAACTTCAATAATAACGTCATTATGAAAAAAGTTGTCTTATTAACCTTGGGTGTCGTTCTGTTTTTTTCATCGTGTAGAAGAAAAACTGGGCCGGATTGTTGTCCGCCGGTTGAGCCCGTTGGAAGTATAGAAGTTCATCTGAACCATTTGTGGGGAACCGATACCATTGTTCGGAATTCTGGAAAATATGTGACTTCCAATGGAGATACGGTCATGATTTCTGATATTAAAGGATTGATTTCAAATTTTAATTTGGAGTTTACGGATCAGACCACCTTTCCGGTTGACGATTATTTCTACTACAAACTTTCCAATTCATCTACCAATACCTTTGTTTTAAAAGGAATTCCCGATGGTGGTTATAAAAACATTGGGTTGTTCTTAGGTTTAGATTCTACATCTAACCACTCTGATGTAACCACCTACCCAAGAACCAGTGCCTTGAGTACCTATCAAGCCGGTGGAGAAATGCACTGGAATTGGGCTGATGGATTTATTTTTACCAATATTTCTGGGAATTATCGCCCTGCCAATGCTTCCCGATACAAAGGATTTTCTTTTCATTTGGGAATGGATCAAAATTTGGTGAAGTTCTCTCTTCCTGTTCCAACTTTCACGGTAAATGGCGATTCCCGATTGTTAGAGCTTAATCTGGATTGGAAAGAAATGTTTGAATCTCCCAATTTGATCAATATCGCATCTCAAGAAGTTACCCATTCAACCTCGGGTGATACGTTGGCAACACGACTCTCTGCCAACATGTTCAATATGGTTAAAATCGGCTCAGTGAAATGATGTGAAAAAAATCATTTTCCTTGGAATTCTTTTTGGGGCATTCTTGTACAGTTGTGTGCATGAGCCCTTGGATGGAGAGTCGTTTTCCGATCCCACCCCTTACGTTTTCTCCACCCCTGCAGGATTCCCCCCACCCAATTTACCCTCCGATAATCCATTAACCGTTGAAGGAATTGAACTCGGCCGGCGGTTGTTCTACGATCCCATTTTAAGCGCCGATTCCAGTATTTCCTGCGGGAGTTGCCACGCACCCAATGCTGCTTTTGCCGATAATGCTCGCTTTTCTAAGGGAATTCGAGGACAGACCGGGTACCGACAAAGCATGCCGCTATTTAATTTGGCATGGGGAAAGGAATTTTTTTGGGATGGAAGAGCAACCTCTTTACGAAATCTCATTCATTTTCCCATCGAAGATCCCGTAGAAATGGGAGAACGAGTTGGGAATGTAGTTCAAAAACTCAATCAGCAGCCGCGTTATCGCAAAATGTTCAAAAAGGCATTTCAAGCCAACGAAGTTACCGATTCTTTGATCTTCAAATCCATTGAGCAGTTTCTGTTGACCATGGTTTCATCCAATTCCAAATTCGATCAATGGAGAAGGGGAGAGGTGCAACTCAGTCAGCAAGAATTGTACGGATTGCAAATTTTTGAGAAGGAAATCTACAACACCACGGTTACGGATGTTCGGTTGATTCCTCCTCCGCCTGGAACGTTGGTGGGCGCTGATTGCTTCCATTGCCACGGAAACAGAAACAACCCATTTTTTAGCAATAACTTCGGATACCAAAACAACGGATTGGATGCAAATCCTACCGATTCTGGACGAATGGTCGTAACCAAAGACCCCACCGATTACGGAAAATTTAAAACACCAACCCTTCGAAATTGGGGATTCACATTTCCATACATGCACGACGGACGTTTTCAAACCATCGATCAGGTGTTGGATCATTACGAAAAACCCAACCCTTTATCGCCCAATTTGGATCCGGGAAGCATTGGGAAATCTGCCACATACGGACTTCGGTTGCGGTTGTATGAACGCACGGCCCTGAAGGCCTTTTTGAACACGTTGAACGACACGGCGTTCACCACCGACCAGCGTTATCAAAGTCCTTTCCGATGAAAATTCAAGTGGCTTTGGTACTGACTTTCTTGTGGAGTTGCCAAAGAACCAACTCTCCATTTGAGTTTCCTCCCATCAAGGAACCCGTAAACAACCGCTCTTCCAAGGAAAGAGTTGATTTGGGGAAAAAGCTATTTTTCGACCCCATGCTCAGCAGCGATTCGAGCATTTCCTGCGGAAGTTGCCACCAACCCCGTCATGCCTTCTCTTCGCCCCAGCCTTTAACATCGGGTGTGCATGGTTCTCAGGCGAAACGAAATGTTCCGGTATTAATCAACTTGGCATGGAGTCCTTATTTCATGTTTGAAGGCGGATTGCCAACCTTGGAAAAGGTAAGTCTTTCGCCCATTCAAGATGCGATGGAAATGAATTTGCCTTTCCCTGAATTGATCGAGCGATTGAAATCGCACTCCGAATACCCTTCGCTATTTAAAAAGGCTTACGGTGAAGATCCGAACCCATCTTCCGTGGTTCGGGCTTTGGCGGCATACCAACGAAGCATTCAATCCACCCAAACGCGTTGGGATCAATTCGTAACCGGAAGGATGGAACTTTTCAATGATGCCGAGAAGAAAGGGTGGCAATTGTTCATGGGGAAAGCCAAGTGCCAATCGTGCCACCCGCCACCCTTGTTTACCGACTTTCAATTTCATGCTATTTTGCCTTTTGATGGAGACGATGGACGTTATCGAATCGATCCTCGGTCAGCGATGAAAGGGGCATTTAAGACTCCAACATTGCGTCAATTGGCTTTTTCTGCACCCTATTTTCATCGTGGAACTGCCAAAAATTTAGAGGAAGTTATCAATGCTTATGCTACCACGAAGAATGAAAAAGCAAACGTCAATTTATCGAAAGAAGAAAAAGCACAATTGATTGCGTTTTTGTTAACGTTAAGTCGATAATTTTAACCGGCCGTTCCGTCCTTTTTTGGTAACTTGCAACGTGTTTACCAAAGATCAGCTCAAACGCGTTTTTGAACTTCTTCCAGAATCGTTTTCTGAAGAACAATTGCTGATTTTACTTTCCGAAATCGATCAAATCAATCCCGCAGTGGTTCACATTCCTTGGGATTCCATTTCAATCGGAAATCAGGTATGGGCTTCCAAAAATTTCTCGGAAACCCATTTCCAAAACGGAAATGAAATTCCCTACATTGAAGACGATGAACTTTGGGAACACCACGGATTGTTGGGAAAGCCAGCTTGGTGTTTTTACAACAACGATCCCTCAACGGAGCCCATTTATGGTCGTTTGTACAATTGGCATGCCGCGACCGATCCAAGGGGAATTGCTCCGAAAGGTTGGAAATTACCATCTGATTCGGACTGGGAGGAAATGGAAAAATACTTGGAAGGAACTGCAGTGGGTGATTCCTCAGGCTTTCCCCAAATCGGTTTGAAATTGAAAGGGAAACACCATTGGAATGATGCGGGAAATGGTTCCGATACCTTGGGGTTTAATGCTATTCCTGCCGGATATCGTGCTACCGATGGGCCATTCCGCGATCAAGGAGGAACGGCAAATTTTTGGAGCACCACCGATAACTCTCATCAGAACGCATTTTACCGAACCCTCTATTTTTATTCCGCCAACATTTTTCGATACAATAACTACAAATCCAACGGAATCAGTATCCGTTGCATTAAAGAATAAAGCTATGTCAGAAGTTAGAAAACTACAACCAAACGATGTTTGGAATCATTTTGAAGATCTCAATGCCGTTCCAAGAGCTTCCAAAAAAGAAGAACAAGTCATCCAATTTATGGTCGACTTTGGTAATGGTCTCGGTTTGAACACTTACCGTGATCCCATCGGCAACGTTATCATCAAAAAACCAGCAACACCTGGGAAGGAAAAATCGCCAACGGTTATTTTACAAGCTCACATCGACATGGTGCATCAAAAAAATAACGATACGGTTTTCGACTTTTCTACTCAAGGGATTCAAACCTGGGTGGATGGCGATTGGGTTCGTGCCAATGGAACCACCCTCGGAGCCGATAATGGTCTTGGTGTTTCCATGATCATGGCCGTACTCGCAGCCAAAGACATCGCTCATCCCGCATTGGAAGCCTTGTTTACCATCGATGAAGAGACCGGGATGACCGGAGCTAAAGAGCTGGAACAAGGAATTTTGGAAGGCAAAATTCTCTTGAACATCGATACCGAAGAGGACGACGAGTTTACCATTGGTTGCGCAGGTGGAATCGATACCACCATCGAATGGAAGTACGACCTCGATTCCGAAGGCAGTGGAAAAGGCTATCGCCTAACCGTGAAAGGTTTGGTGGGCGGACACTCGGGCACCGACATTCATCTTCAACGCGGAAATGCGAACAAAATCATGGCGCGTTTGCTGCAGCATGCTCCAGTTCGTTTGGTTCGCATGGAAGGCGGAAGCCTTCGAAATGCCATCCCTCGCGAAGCTGTTGCAGAATTCTATACCGACGAAACCAATTTTCAATCCTTCAAAAAACAAATGGATCGCTTGGTTTCTGAAATCAAAGAAGAGTTGGCTTCCGTAGATCCAAATTTTGACGTGCTTTTGGAAGAAAAGAATTTATCCGGCAAATCCATGTCGCCCGTGCATCAAAAACAATTCATCAACGCGCTCGTAGCTTGCTTCAATGGAGTGTTTCGCATGAGTCCTGATATTGCTGATTTGGTAGAAGCGTCGAACAACGTAGCTCGGGTTGAAGTTGGGGAGGGCAATGCACGAGTTCTCACCCTTCAACGCAGTTCGGTAGAATCTTCCAAAGAAGATGTGGCCAACACCGTTTCAGCCCCTTGGCACGTTTTGGGGGCTTCGGTTACCCACAGTGGAAGCTACCCCGGTTGGAAGCCCAACCCAAATTCCACCATTCTAACCGTAATGGTAGATCGATATCGCTTGCTATTTGGGGAAGAACCCAAAGTATTGGCGTGCCACGCAGGTTTAGAATGCGGCATTCTTGGAGAACGCTACCCCGGATTGGACATGATTTCCTTCGGACCCACCATCCGTGGAGCTCACTCTCCCGATGAACGTGCAAGTGTTTCATCCCTACAGAAATCCCACTCCTTTTTCCTCAACGTTTTAGCTCATTTGTAAGATGGAAAATACCTACATCAAAGTAGAAAAAAACAATGGAGTCATGACCATTGCCTTGAATCGGCCTGAAGTATTGAACTCCTTCAATGAGCTCATGGCTAAAGAAACCCAAATGGCTTTGGAGCAGGCAGAACAAGATCCAGAGATTCGTGCAGTTGTTTTAACCGGTGAAGGTCGAGGATTTTGTGCTGGTCAGGATTTGCAAGAAGTCCTCACTTCAGAAACGAATCCAACCCCAAAGCCCATTCAGAAGATTGTTGAAGATCACTACAATCCCATTGTTACGAAAATTCGTGAATTGGAAAAGCCGGTAATTGCTGCCGTGAATGGAGTAGCAGCCGGAGCTGGAGCAAATTTGGCCCTTTGTTGCGATTTCGTTTTTGCCGATGAATCGGTTGCGTTTGTCCAAGCCTTCAGCAAAATTGGTTTGGTTCCCGATACCGGCGGGACTTGGATTCTTCCCCGATTGGTAGGGATGGCCCAAGCTACACGAATGATGTTCTTGGGTGAAAAAGTCATGGCTGCTGAGGCAAAAGCCTTGGGAATGATTTATGACGTTACCGAAGTTGGAACGGCCTTGGAAAAAGCCATGAATTTAGCAAGTCAGTTGGCCGTTCAACCCACCAAAGCTTTCGGATTTACCAAAAAACTATTGAATCAATCTTTTGAAAACACCCTTTCCAAGCAGTTGGAAGCCGAAGCCGTTTACCAAGCCAAAGCGGGATCAACCGAAGATCATCGCGAAGGAGTTGCGGCATTTTTAGAAAAAAGAAAACCCCATTACCAAGGAAAATGAGTTTTATTGTAGATGGAATCCGAACCCCCATTGGGAATTTCGGTGGGGCCCTAAGCCCTGTTCGCGCCGATGATCTCGGTGCACTTGTGATCAAAGAATTGATGGCGCGAAATGCTAACCTCGATCCGGCCTTGGTTGCTGATGTGATCATGGGATGCGCCAACCAAGCCGGTGATGATAACCGTAACGTGGCGCGAATGTCGCTGCTTTTGGCAGGTCTTCCCTTTTCCGTACCTGGTGAAACCATCAACCGCCTTTGTGCTTCGGGCATGAGTGCCGTTGCGGGGGCTCATCGCATGATTTTAGCAGGCGAAGGCGACTTGGTGATTGCCGGTGGTGTGGAACAAATGACTCGATCACCTTGGGTGATTTCCAAAACATCTTCGGCTTTTGGTCGAGATGCTCAAATGTTCGATAGTTCTTTCGGTTGGCGATTCATCAATCCGAAAATGAAAGAAATGTACGGCGTGGATGCCATGGGAGAAACCGCCGAAAATTTGGTTGATCAATACGGAATCAGCCGTGAACGGCAGGATCAATTTGCTTATCAATCCCAAATGAAAGCGACAAAAGCTCGGGAAAACGGTTGGTTTGATGGAGAAATTGTTCCGGTGAGCATTCCTCAAAAGAAAGGCGAACCGACCGTTGTTTCACACGATGAATTCATCAAACCCAAGACCACGTTAGATGGATTGTTAGGATTACGTCCAGCTTTCCGAAAAGAAGGCACGGTTACGGCTGGAAATGCAAGTGGACTGAACGATGGCGCTGCTGCGTTGTTGATCGCCAGTGAAAGAGCGGTTCATCAACATCAGTTGAAGCCATTAGCAAGAATCGTTTCCACTGGTGTTGCCGGAGTAGAACCCCGAATCATGGGGATTGGACCGGTTCCTGCATCGCAATTGGCCTTGAAACGAGCTGGATTATCCCTCGGTCAGGTTGAAGTGTTGGAATTCAATGAAGCTTTTGCTGCCCAAGTGCTTGCCTGCACCGACGCTCTGGGTTTGGATGCCAACGATCCTCGAATCAATGTGAATGGTGGTGCCATTGCACTGGGACATCCACTTGGAATGTCGGGTGCTCGAATCACCCTAACTGCTGCACGTCAATTAGCAGCATCGAATAAAAAATACGCTTTGGCTACCATGTGCATCGGGGTAGGTCAAGGTTATGCCATCGTTTTAGAAAAAGCATAAATCATGAGTTTCGCTTTAAAAAATTACGCCTGTGGTCAGTGGGTTGCAGGAGAAGAAAATCAGCTTTTTCATGCGATTTCGGGTGAAGTTATCGCTACTGCAGGATCTGAAAAAATCAATCTGGGAGAAATGATGCACTACGCTCGTTCGGTTGGAGGTCCCGCTTTGCGGAAAATGACTTTCCACGAGCGAGGACGTGCCTTGCGATCGTTGGCCCAGCATCTGCTCGCAAATAAAGATAAGTATTATTCCTTGAGTGCTGCAACAGGAGCCACCAAAGTGGATTCTTGGGTAGATATCGAGGGGGGAATTGGTAATTTGTTCTCCTATGCCTCATTACGTCGGCAATTTCCCGATAAGCCGTATGCCTACGATGGAGATTTTGTGAGTCTTTCCAAGGGTGGGACTTTTGGCGGACACCATTTGTTGGTTCCTAAAGAAGGAGTGGCCATTCATATCAACGCATTCAATTTTCCGGTTTGGGGAATGTTGGAGAAAATTGCTGTGAACTTATTGGCTGGGGTTCCTGCCATCGTTAAACCAGCTACAATCACCAGCTATTTAACGGAATTGGTTTTTCATGACATCATCGAATCGGGTATTTTTCCAGAGGGTTCGTTGCAATTGGTTTGCGGAAGCGCACGAGGAATTTTGGATCATGTAACTTCTCAAGATGTTGTCACCTTTACGGGAAGTGCAGAAACCGGAAAAATGTTGAAGAAACATTCCCGCATCATCGATGAGGCGGTGCCCTTCAACATGGAAGCCGATTCGCTGAATTGTTGTGTTTTAGGTCCGGATGTTACGCCAGATCACCCCGAATTCGACATCTTTGTGAAAGAGGTTTTGAGAGAAATGACCACCAAAGCCGGCCAAAAGTGTACGGCGGTTCGACGAATCATGGTGCCGGCCGAACGTTTGGAAGAAGTAAAAGATGCTTTGATTTCTAAACTATCCAAAACGGTGGTGGGCGATCCATCCGTAGAGGGCGTTCGAATGGGTGCTTTAGCAGGAAAAGAACAAGTGAAAGAGGTTTTGGAAAAGGTGGAAGCCTTATCTTCGGAACAATCTTTGGTTTTTGGATCGTTGGATCATTTTGAAGTGGTTGGAGCCAATCGAACAGCTGGAGCATTTTTGCCTCCCATGTTGTTCGTGAACGATGCTCCAAAGTCGAAAATTCTGTGCCATGAATTGGAGGCCTTTGGTCCCGTTGCCACCTTAATGCCCTATTCGGATGTTGCCGAGGCGGCTGAACTCGCGAAAATGGGAAAAGGAAGTTTGGTGTGCAGCATGGTTACCGCCAACGACGACGTTGCCTTGGATTTTACCTTGGCCGTTGGAGCTTACCACGGTCGGGTATTGATTTTAAATGCTAGTTGCGCTAAAGAAAGCACGGGCCATGGATCTCCGATGCCCATGCTGGTTCACGGTGGGCCCGGTAGGGCAGGAGGGGGCGAAGAAATGGGTGGACTTCGCGGGGTGAAACATTATTTGCACCGATTGGCCATTCAGGGATCTCCTACCACGCTTTCGAAATTGACCGGTGTTTACCAACAAGGTGGGCATCAGTTCGAAGGGAACAAGCACTTGTTCCGCAAGCATTTTGAGGAGATGGAAATTGGGGAAACTGTTTTTACTCATAAAAGAACCATTACGGAGGCCGATATTGTTTCGTTTGCGAATGTGAGTTGGGATCATTTTTATGCCCATACGGATGAAACGGCTTTGGAAGGGACCTTGTTTACGCAGCGAGTTGCCCACGGTTACTTCATTCTTTCGGCCGCTGCGGGATTGTTTGTTGACCCTGCTAAGGGACCGGTATTGCTCAATTACGGCTTGGATGAATTCCGTTTCACCAAACCCGTTTATGCGGGTACAACCATTTGGGTAAAGCTCACGGTAAAGGAAAAAATTGATCAGGAGACCAAAGGTGAAAACGATGTTCCAAAAGGCATTGTGAAATTTCGGGTAGAGGTTTTAGATCAAAATAATGAAACACTTGCTGTTGGGACGATTTTAACAATGGTAATGAAAAGAACGCATTAAATTAATTATTCGCGATTTTTGTTGAGCTAGGTTTGTTTAACCTGGCTTTTATTTTAATCTTTCGTAATGTGTTAACCTAAAATTAATATTAAGGATTTTTTTTCTTAACCTTCTTTCTTTTTTGTCAAAATAACTTTGTGAAAAAATTGAGAAGATGTTTGGTTTAGAATCTGGAATTTTAGTTTTGTTTTTGGTTTGCATTGCAGCCATTTTTGTTTTTGAGTTCATCAATGGATTCCATGATACTGCCAATGCAGTAGCAACGGTCATTTACACCAATACACTAAAGCCACAGTATGCCGTAGTTCTTTCAGGGACTCTAAACTTTCTTGGAGTTATGCTTGGTGGGGTTGGTGTAGCAATGGGTATTGTTGAGTTGATGCCCATCGATGTTATTGCATCTCAAGATATTGGAGTGTCTGTTAGTATTATTTTATCGGTATTGATTGCTGCGATCGCATGGAATCTTGGAACTTGGTATTATGGAATTCCTTGCTCATCATCTCATACCTTGGTTGGGTCGATCATTGGTGGAGTAATGGCATTTTCAATTGATGTTGCGGGAAATAGCAATAGTGTACCGTGGACCAAAGCAAAGGATATTGGTTTTTCACTTCTTTTATCACCTTTAATTGGATTCTCAATTGCATTTTTATTGATGTTATTGATGAAGAAATTGGTATCCAAATCTTCAGTGATTTTTGATAAACCAGATCCTCTTTCACCACCTCCCTTTTGGATTCGATTGATCTTGATCTTAACGTGTTCAGGAGTTTCTTATGCTCACGGATCGAACGATGGACAAAAAGGTGTTGGACTTACTTTATTGGCATTGATTTGTTTCGCACCCGGTTATTTTGCATTAAACCAAGAAAAGGATTTAACGCAAATTTTGCCTCATGTTCAACCCATTGAAATGCGTCTTCAGTCGGTGGATGTTCGCAAATTAGGAGAAGGGCAGTTGGAAAGTTATTTTTCAGCTTCCCATGCTGCTCAAGAATTGGATTCAATGCTTAAGAATAACTCTGTTATTTTAAAGTCGGAGCAGAAAACGTACGTTAGAACTCATTTAGCCAAAATGGATAAGTCCATGAAGAAGTTGATGGAAGCCTATCCAGCAGTTTTTTCAAAGGATGAGATCACAGAATACAAAACACACATCAAAGAATTGAAACCCTATTTTGAATATGCTCCTAAATGGGTGGTTTTAATGATTTCTTTGGCATTGGGAATTGGAACCATGATTGGATGGAAAAGAATTGTTGTAACCATCGGTTCAAAAATTGGTAAAGATCATTTAACGTACGCTCAAGGAGCGTCTTCAGAATTGGTTGCTGCTTCTACCATTGGACTATCTACTTTGTTTAAACTCCCTGTCTCCACCACCCACATTTTGTCATCAGGGATTGCAGGTACGATGGTTGCGAGTAAGGGATTGAAAAACCTACAAAAAAAGACCTTAAAAAACATTGCTCTCGCTTGGATTTTAACGCTGCCAGTTTGTGTAGCATTGGCATTTGCTTTATATCATGTTTTGAAATTATTTCTAACCTAAATAAATGAAAAAACTCGTTGTCTCTCTCTCCTTCTTGTTCAGTTCACATTTCCTTCTCTCACAAAATACCATTCAAGTTCCTAGTTTATTGGATACTTTGAATAAGTCTAAAGAGAAAAAATGGAGCGATTTGGTTCAAATTCGTGGGTATACCCAAGTTCGTTACAACAGATTGTTGGAAACAAACCCATTGTTGAAATGCGAGCAATGCGACCGTAGTATTGGTGAAAATGGTGGTTTTTTCATGCGCCGCATGCGAATTATTTTTTACGGTAAACTAAATGATCGCGTTTATTTTTATGTTCAACCAGATTTCGCATCATCGGTAAGTTCAAATAGCTTGCATTTCGGACAGTTGCGAGATGCCTATTTTGATGTATCCATTGATAAAAAAGGAGAATATCGTTTTAGAATTGGCCAAAGTAAAGTCCCTTTTGGTTTCGAAAACATGCAGTCTTCTCAAAATCGTATGCCACTTGACCGAGCAGATGCATTGAATTCAGCATTGTCCAATGAACGTGATTTGGGAATTTTCTTTTTGTGGGCCCCCGAATCCACCCGGAAACTGTTTTCTGAATTGGTTTCTACAGGTTTGAAAGGTAGTGGGGATTATGGTGTATTTTCTACGGGTTTATTCAACGGTCAAACTGCAAATCGAGCAGAAGCGAATAACAACCTCCATTCCTTTGTTCGCTTAACTTATCCATTTAAAATAAAGAATCAAATTTTCGAACCTGCGATTATGGCCTACACGGGTAAGTATGTGGTCACTCGTGATCAATCTACCAATGGAGTAGGTGTTTCTTCCGATCGCAATTACCTTGATCAACGCGTTGGAGCAACAGCCGTTCTGTATCCTAAGCCATTTGGAATAATGGCTGAGTACAATGTAGGAACGGGACCTGCCTTTAATTCCAAAACAAAAACCATTGAACAAAGTAAACTTTATGGTGGCTACACAACATTTTCTTACTTTCTTAAATCTGGTTCACAAGTGTTCATTCCGTTCACTCGTATTCAAAAATACCATGGCGGAAAGAAACACGAATTGGATGCAAGAGCTTATGATGTTGAAGAGGTAGAAGTTGGTCTTGAGTGGCAACCGCAACGAAATTTTGAGTTGGTAGTTCAATATACCATTAGTTCAAGGAAAACCCAGGATATGGTTTTATTGAATAATAATCAATTTGGCAGGTTGTTACGGATTCAAGCCCAATTGAATTTCTAACATTGGTGGATAAAATGACAAGAGCCTTCGGGCTCTTTTTTTTACTTTTGTAGAAACAAATTCCTATGAAATTTTTTATCGATACGGCCAATTTGCAACAGATTGCCGAAGCTCAAGCCATGGGCATTTTGGATGGTGTAACCACCAATCCAACCTTGATGGCCAAAGAAGGTATTTCGGGTGCCGATAACATCATGAACCACTACAAAGCCATCTGCCATATTGTGGATGGAGATGTTAGCGCTGAAGTGATGGCCGTTGACTACGAAGGCATGATGCGGGAAGGCGAAATCTACGCAGCCCTCGATCCGAAAATCGTGGTGAAAGTTCCCATGACCGCCGACGGGGTGCGTGCCATCGCATCGTTCACCAAAATGGGAATCAAAACGAATTGTACGTTGGTTTTCTCAGCCGGACAAGCGATCTTGGCGGCCAAAGCTGGTGCTACTTATGTTTCTCCTTTCATTGGCCGCCTCGACGATATTTCCTTCGATGGAATGGAACTCATCGATCAAATTGTAAGCATTTACAACATGCAAGGATATGCAACCCAAGTCCTCGCAGCATCCGTTCGCAACCCACTTCACATCGTGAAATGTGCCGAAGCCGGTGCCGATGTAATTACTTGTCCGCTTTCTGCCATGACCGGTTTGTTGCATCATCCTTTAACCGATAAAGGCCTCGCCCAATTCATCATCGATGCAGCAAAAATGAAAGGCTAAAATCCTTCGAATTTTCAACAAAAAAGCTCCTTCTGGGGCTTTTTTTGTGCCGTTCATTTTGGGAATTTGGAAAGGAAATATGTCGCCCGCTCGATGATTTCCCGACCTTCGTCGGGGACACTCGAGCAACGCCTAACACTTCCGGTCCCAGAAAGCACGGTGCAAATCCGTTTCCTTTTTGAAATTAAATCTCTGAATCAAACAATAAAGCCGGGATATGCCCCATCGATAAGCTCAGAGTCCAACTTTTGACCTTGTGCAGGGGTAAATATTTCGTAGGTAATAATATCAAATAGTTGTCGCAAACGGGGGCTGCCGCCCCCTACCCAATTGTAATTTACAGATTTTTTTACAGCTAGTCGTATCAGAAACGTTTATAAACGTTTCTATCCGTTTATAAACGTTTAAAAACGGATAAATCATTGACATTGTGGGGAATAAAATTTAGCTTTGTGCATGGGGAGGTCCCGAAGCATTTCGGGATAAAATACGTGGCGGCCCCCTGGGGTAACGGTATTTTTTTGCAAATTATTTACCGCATTTCATCCTATTCCAATCCCCAAAATCGGGCAACGTTCAGAAACTTCGGTTCCGATAAATCCCGACGCATGTCAGGACACTCGAGCAACGAAAAGACTCCATAAATTGCGCATACGCAAAAGAACCGAATAAATTCCTCAAAAAACAATCGTACGGGCAGACCAACGTGTCTGCCCTGCCCAGACCTATGTGTCTGCCCGAAATGTATTGAATAAATATACAATTTGCGTTTTTATTTTTTACATTTGTACCAAATAGAAAACAGCAATGAAACATCTTTTCACCCTCCTGCTCGCTGCGCTCGCTTTTGTGGCTACAGCACAACCTCAAAAAATCCACTACCAAGCCATAGCCGTGGGCGCAAACGGAAAACCGATTAAAAACAGCACCGTGGGTTTGCGCCTTTCGGTACTCGATAGCTTGCCCGCCGGCACTGCCCTTTACACCGAAACCCAAACGGCAAGCACCGACGCTGCGGGGCAATTCTCCATCTACTTGGGTGGTGGAACGGCCACGGTGGGAACGTTCGCCAACCTTCCTTGGGCGAACGGGAGTGACAAATTTTTAAAGGTAGAAATGGACGCCCAAGGGGGAACCAACTACCAACCCATGGGCACCACCCAGCTCGTGAGCGTGCCGTATGCGATGGCGGCGGGGACTTCGAAAGAATTGAATGCGGGAACCATTTTTAATGGCAGTGCCGGAAAAAAGTGGATGTTGATTGAAACTCCCAACGGCCCAACGTGGACGTGTTACCCACCGGTAACCTTGGCGAACGCCGGTGCTGACCAACTGAACGTTTGCGCAAGCTCGGTAAACCTTGCGGGCAATGCGCCCAGCAATGGAACGGCTGCATGGAGCATCCTTTCGGGAGCTGGGGGAAGTTTGGGAACTGCCAACGCAGCAGCCTCCACGTTTGCGGGCATTCGCGGAAGTTCTTACACTTTGCGTTACAGCATTTCCAATGCGTGCGGCAGCAGTGCCGACACCGTTGCCGTGAGCCTGGCTCCAACGACTACTATAGCGAATGCCGGCCCTGACCAACTTTCCCTCACGGGAACTACGGCCACCCTCGCAGCAAATGCCCCCGCCGCGGGAGAAACGGGAGCTTGGAGCATCCTTGCGGGTAGCGGCGGGAGTTTGAATGCCAACAACAACCCCACGGCTACTTTTACCAAAGGCACCGATAGTGCTTACACCTTGGTTTGGACGATGACTAGCCCATGTGGAACTAGCCGAGATACGGTGAATTTGCGTTTCCCTACCCCGGTAGGAACAGTTTGCGGACAAGCAGTAACTTATGTTGGGGAGAGTTACCCCACGGTGCAAATTGGGTCGCAATGTTGGTTTGCGAAGAACCTGAATGTGGGCACTATGATTACTGGCACAAGCGACCAAACGAATAACAGCACATTGGAAAAATACTGTTACAACAACGACGCTGCAAATTGTGCTACTTATGGCGGCTTGTACCAGTGGGCGGAGGCAGTTCAATACCAAAACGGGGCGAGCAATACCACTTCCCCAAGTCCCGCATTTACAGGCAATGTAAGGGGCATTTGCCCTACGGGTTGGCACTTGCCTAGCGATGCGGAATATTGTACGCTGACAACGTTCTTAGATGCTTCTGCGAATTGTTCATTTGGCACGAATAGTACAACGGCGGGAGGAATGTTAAAATCTACCAGTGGCTTATGGACATCCCCAAACACCGGAGCCACGAACAGCAGCGGATTTTCTGCGCTGCCAGGCGGTTATCGCACGTCAAATGGAACCTTCGACAACCTAGGGTTCAGCACCAGCTTCTGGTCGTCTTCCGAGTCTTCCTCCTCCGATGCTATCAATCGCTCTTTGGACTATAACTATTCAGATATCAGCCGGAACTCCAACCATAAGGGCCTCGGTTTTTCGGCTCGCTGCACCCAGGACTAACACCGGTGCCTGAGGCTCTCCTTTAGGTTTGTAATACCGATTAAACCCGGGATTATTGGTGATCTATTCTTGAAAAATTACCGAATTAATTCGGTAATTTTTCGAAGTAAACCAATGATTAAATCAACATCAGTAGTGGTGAACTAGGAGGTTCTCTAGGTTTTT
>CANHCV010000025.1 GCA_947459245.1 Bacteroidota bacterium | reverse complement strand
ATGGGATAGGCTGGATCTTCTTTGGAAGAGATGGAAACTCCCTTCATTTCCAATTTTTCGGGTTGAAGAAGAATTTGGAAATTTTGATCGGCTTGAAGGTTCACGTCCTTTACCGATTTCGAAAAGCCGATGTACTGAAACGTTAACTTGTAATTGCCCGCCGGAGCTCGCAGGGAAAATCGACCTAATTTATTGGTGTTTGTTCCCGTTTGATAAACCTCACCAGCCGCGGTCGTGCCTTTGATCATGACCGATGCAAACGGAAGCGGCTGTTTTTGGGCATCGCCCACCGAACCCGTTATTTCAAAACTCTGAGAAAAAACCGCCAACGGCAATAAAAAAATCCAGGTGAAAATTGCTTTCATTTCTCAAAGATGCAAAAAGGTTTTCGGTGGTTGTTTCCAACTTTTCTTCTTTTTCCCCAAATTGGGCAAATGCGCTCTGAAATTTCTCCTTCCAAAAAAAACAAAAAAGTGAATTCGTTGCGCAATTCTTGCACGACTCTTTCGTTTCTATTTCACTTTTTTGAGCAATTATTCGAAGTATTTCAGCAAAAATTGATCTTTTCCTCACTCGGTACCCATCCGGAATTTGTTGAGCAAGAGTTGAATTTTCCCTGCCTTTACTTTGTGAATGTCGGGGACAGGCCCGATAAGCAAACAAAAAAAGTTTTTTCATGGTTGGTTTATAAAGTGGCTCCCCCTGTTAGGAGTCACTTTTTTTTTGTTCCTGCGGTCTTTCTACTTTTTTTCAAACATCTTTCCCTAATATTGCAGTCGGAATAGTATGGCAAAGAATCTGGTAATTGTAGAGTCCCCTGCAAAAGCAAAAACCATCGAAGGTTTTTTAGGGAAAGATTTCAAAGTGAAATCGTCGATGGGGCACGTTCGCGACCTCACCAAAGAAAAGAATGGCGTTGATATTGAAAACAATTTCAAACCCATGTACGAAGTTTCTCCCGAGAAAAAAGAAGTGGTTAAGGAACTCAAAAAATTAGCCGACGAATCGGAAATGGTTTGGTTAGCATCGGACGAGGACCGGGAAGGGGAAGCCATTTCTTGGCACCTGAAAGAGGTTTTAAATTTGAAACCCGAAAAAACCAAACGCATTGTATTTCACGAAATTACAAAGCCTGCCATTCTCAAAGCCATCGAAAATCCCCGCAGCATCGATGAACATTTGGTAGATGCCCAACAGGCTCGCCGCATCCTCGATCGATTGGTTGGTTTCGAACTTTCTCCCATCCTTTGGAAAAAGGTAAAACCCTCTTTGTCGGCCGGTCGCGTTCAATCGGTTTCGGTTCGCCTCATCGTAGAACGGGAACGCGAAATCAAGGAATTCTCCTCGGAATCCTTCTTCAAGATTGCCGGAATTTTCGAAGCAACCGTTAACGGGAAAAAACAATCGTTCAAGGCCGAGTTGCCCGAACGCTTCTCCAACGAAGAAAACGCCCAAAGCACCCTGGAAAAACTAATTCCAGCCCAATTCTCGGTGGCTTCCTTGGAGAAAAAACCGCTTCAAAAGAATCCAGCGCCTCCATTCACCACTTCTACTTTGCAACAAGAAGCCAGCAAAAAACTGCGCTTTCCCGTGGCTCGAACCATGAGTCTCGCTCAGAAGTTGTACGAAGGCGGACACATTACCTACATGCGTACCGATTCCACCAACCTATCGGAATTGGCACTGCAAACCGCAAAAGACGAAATTACCTCAGCTTTTGGTGCCGAATTTTCTAAAACCAGGCAGTTCAAAACCAAAAGCGCATCGGCACAAGAAGCCCACGAAGCCATTCGCCCCACCTACTTCAGTAACCATACCGTAAAAGGATCGGCCGACGAAGTGGCCTTGTATCAACTCATTTGGAAACGCGCCATCGCTTCCCAAATGTCTCCCGCCGAAATCGAAAAAACCATCATCAAAATCAATACTTCCACCCTTTCCAACGATCAACTTTTCGTTGCTGAAGGAGAAGTGATTCGATTCGAAGGATTTCTAAAAGTGTACCTTGAAACTTCCGATGATGAAGAAGATGACCAAAAAGAAGGCGGCGGTTTGTTGCCAGCTGTAGTGCAAGGAGATGCGTTGGAATTGCTATCTGCAACCGGAAAACAAGGATTCACACGTCCACCAGCACGATACAACGAGGCTACTTTGGTGAAAAAAATGGAAGAACTCGGCATCGGCCGTCCATCTACCTACGCTCCAACCATTTCCACCATTCAACAACGTGGGTATGTGGAGCGGAGCGACCTTTCTGGAACGCCACGAACCATTACCACTTTAACCTTGCAGAAAGGCGACATCAAAAAATCCATTAAAGAGGAAAATACCGGAGCCGATAAAGGAAAACTGATTCCGACCGATATTGGAATTTTGGTGAACGATTTCTTGATTCGCTACTTCGATAAAATTTTAGATTTCAAATTCACCGCGAAAGTGGAAGAACAATTCGACCAAATTGCTGAAGGCAAATTGGAATACGAAAAAATGCTTTCTGCTTTCTATGGCCCTTTCCACCAAAATGTTTCCGAAACCTTGGATCACAGCGAACGGGTTACCGGTGAACGCATTTTAGGATTCAATGCCGAAGGCAAACAAGTTTCGGTACGCATGAGCCGATTTGGCCCGGTAGCGCAACTAACCGATTTGAAAGACGAAGAAGCAAAGCCTCAGTATGCCAACTTACCCAAAGGCCTTTCTCTGGAAGAAGTCAATTTAGACCAAGCCATTACGCTTTTCGGATTACCCAAAGATTTGGGCGAGTACGAAGGAAAACCCATGATGGTGAACAATGGCCGATACGGCCCCTACGTAAAGTTTGGGGAAGAATTCGTTTCGCTTCCGAAAGGGGCCGATCCGTATTCATTCAATCGCGAAGATGCCATCGCATTGCTCACCGATACCAACAAATTACCCCGAGAAATCGGCCAATTGGACGGTGAAAAATTGATCGTGAACAAAGGCCGATTTGGCCCTTACGTGAAATACAAATCCAGTTTTGTATCCCTCAAAAAAGGCATGGATCCTCTTACCATTACCGAAAGCGAGGCCATCACCTTGATCAAGGAAAAGATGGAAGCCCAGGCCAACGCTTTGATTGCCGAATTTGCCGATGGCATCCAAATTTTGATTGGCCGTTATGGGCCGTACATCAAAAAAGGAAAAGACAACTTCAAAATTCCGAAAGGGGTTGAAGCCAAAGATTTAACCGAGAAAGAAGTCTTGGAAATTGTTGCGGCTTCTTCCAAACCAGCACCCAAGAAAAAAGCAGCTGCCAAAAAATGAACTTTTCCGATAGCGAATTGAAAGCCATGATGTCGCTGCTCGACGACCCGGATGAAACGGTTCGGAAAGCGGTGCTCAAAAATTTGCTCGACATTCCTCCTCAAGAAGTGGTTCGTTTGGAACGGGTGGTTGATGATGTAGAAGACCCTGCTACCAAAGCAAAGGTGTTGGATCTCATTCATCGAATTCAATTTCAAGAAGTATATCACGGATTAAAGGCTTGGGCCGAATCTGGCGCAACCGATTTATTGGATGGCATCGTTTGGATTGCTCGTTACCGATATCCGCACCTTACACGGGATGAAATCCTGATTGAAATTGAAAATATGCGCACGGATGTTTGGTTGCTGTTGGACGAAAGCGCTTCTGCTTTGGACCAAGTTCGCGCCATCAACCATGTATTTTACGAGAAGCACGGCTACCGGGGCGACGATCAAAACTACCATTTACCCGAAAATTCCTACCTCAACGAGGTAATTCGTCAACGTAAGGGAAATCCCATTTCGTTGGCTACTTTGTATTTGTTGGTTGCTCATCGGTTGAGTTTACCCATTTATGGGGTGAATCTTCCCAAGCATTTCGTTTTGGTTTTCGTGGAAAATGCGGGGCAATACCAACACGTTGATCCTGCCAAACGCCCGGTTTTGTTTTACATCAATGCCTTCAACAAGGGGGCAATTTTTACCAAGCAAGATGTAGAACAATTTTTGATGTTGCTGAAATTACCCGTAAAACCCGAGTTTTTCCGTCCGTGTACCAACGAAGACATTGTGGTTCGTTACATCAACAATTTGATTTCGTATTACAACGACCACGACCAAAGTCGTTTGAATGAGTTGATGTTGTTGCGGGGGTTATTCCCTGAAGATTAAGCGAAACGGCGGTAAATAAGCTGCAAAAACGTTTGCACGTGGGGATTTTGAAGGTCCCATTTCCCGGTTTGGATGAACTGTTTGTTCAGCACATTTTCTGCCTGTTGAATCTGGGTAAAATCGTTGAGTTGCGCAATGGTATTGGCAAAATTGATGTGATCGTTTCCGAACAACTCGCGGATGTATAAGAATTTTTCATTCAGCCCGATTCCCGTTTTCAAGCTATCGATGGGCTTGAGGTTGAGTTGATTTTTGAGGGAGGGTTGTGCGGCGAGTTGAAGGGTAGCAACAATGGAAAACGAAGACGTATGAATCGGTTCTACCTCTTGAACGGGTTGCGGATCGGAGGTTTCTACCGATTCCATTTCTTGGGTAAATTCCTGGCTTTCGGAAGAATCCATGGTCGTTTCTTCGGTTGTTGGCGAATCGGTTTCGGGAATGGCAGATTCTGTGCGGCCGCCAACAAACGGATTCATGATGGCCACTCTGGGTTTGGTGGTTTCCGATTCTTCGCTTCCCCATTCGTCATCCATCACCTTCCGTTCAAGGGTAAAGTAACTGGGACGTTCTTCTGGAGCTGGGGTCGTCAATCCCAAATCGAACGTTACTTCTGGGGATTGGGGTGACTGTTCCGGTTCTGAGGCGGGTTCTGACTTTTCGAAATCGGCCGGTTCAACGGTTTCTTCTACATCGGGAATGGGTGAAACGGCCGCTTCTGGAGCTTGCCCCCAACCTCGAAGTTCCGCCAAAAGTTTCTCCAATTTCGAAACCGGATTGTCGGATTTTTGTGCTTCTTCGTCGGTAGAATTTTCAGTAGAGGATCCTTCTGCAGAACGATCATCTGGGGCCATCTCGGGGATGACCTCATTCGATTCTTCCACAAATTCCGTTTCTGCTTGTTCGAACAACGATTCTGTGGGGGATGGAGTAAACAGTTCTTGCTCGTTTCCAACTTCCAACTGATGGTGCACCGGAATTTGAGCGAGAAGTTCGTACAATTCCCGCACTTGAGCGAGGAAAATATCCTTCTCAATTTTGTACAAAAACGACTTATCTGACAGATATTCCTCGTTTTGAGCGAGTAACTTGTTCAATAATTCGTTAATCTTTTTCCGTTGATCCATAGGCTAAAAATAGAAAGAAAAGCAGTTGTTCCCAAACATTTCTTGTAGAAAAGGTGAGGAGGAATAAATATCTTTGATCCTGCAATTTTACCATGTTTATTGAGCCACGTCATACAGGAAGAAACGGTTGGATCGAAGTCATTTGCGGCTCGATGTTCTCGGGAAAAACGGAGGAATTGATTCGCCGAATTCGTCGAGCACAATTTGCCCAAATGGAGGTCGAAATTTTCAAACCTGCCTTGGATGTTCGTTACCACGTTTCCGAGGTGGTCTCCCACAATCAAAATGCGCTTGCTTCCACCCCGGTTGATAGTTCTGCCAACATTTTATTGTTGGCGGGATCTGCCCGAGTGATTGGCATCGATGAAGCCCAATTTTTCGATGAAGGATTGGTGGAAGTTTGCGAGCGTTTGGCGAACCAAGGGAAACGGGTGATCATTGCGGGGTTGGACATGGATTTTCAAGGAAACCCTTTCGGACCCATGCCCGCTCTTTTGGCGAAAGCCGAATTTGTTACGAAAGTTCATGCCATTTGCGTTCGTTGCGGAAACCCGGCATTGTACAGCTTTCGCACATCTCAACAAAAAAATCAGGTTTTGTTGGGTGAAAAAGACCATTATGAACCGCTTTGCAGACCTTGTTTTCATGAAGCATCTTTTTAATTTCTTTTTTTTATTGATGAGCTTATCGGTTTGGGCACAAGATGACCTCAACCCGGCTGCGCCCATTCGAAAACCCAATGCCACCGAAGATGCCGTTCCGTTGCCGAGTAGTGTGGTTCACCTTCCGTTGGTGTTTAAATTCTCATCCCTCGAAAAAACCATCAATTCCCTTTACAACGGCGTTTTGTACGAAGACACCAGTTTCAGCAACAACGGTGGCGACAACGTGAAGATTCGCGTGACCAAAATTGCGCCCATCACCCTAAAACCTTTTGGAGATAGTTTGGGAATCACCTGCCCCATCCACATCAACCTTGTTTATCGCTATCAGAATAACAGCTTAAGCGAAACCTTTTCCACCGATCTTTTATCCATTTCTGCCACCAAATCGGCCGATTTTTACATGGATGCCATTTTGGGAACCAAGTTGTTCATTGGGGGCGAGTGGACGGTTAAAACAAAAACAACCGGAACTTACAAGTGGAGAAAACCGCCCTACATTGAAGTTGCAGGCATCAACATCCCGGTAGAAAAATTGGTTCATAGCCAAATTCAAACGCAAATTAACGATGTGGCCAAACTCATCGACGAGACGTTTGTGAAGGAATACCCGGTAAAAGACATGATGACCAAGTTGTGGTATCAAATTCAGAATCCGTACAAGGTGGATGATTCGCTGAACCTTTGGTTGAATTTGAGCCCCCAAACCGTTTCGTATGTTCATCCTTTTGTGAAAGGGGCTCAATTGGAATCGGGCATTAAAATCACCGCAAAAGTGGATGCCAGCGTGGGGCAGTTTTCTGGGAAACGGAACATTACGCAACTTCCTTCGTTGAAACGCATGGCCAAGCCCGCAACTGGCATGGAAATATGGCTGAAAAGTGGTGCTACCTACAACGAAATTACGCGCCTTTCTCGAACCATGTTGGTGGATAGCGTGTACAAAGACGAAGAATCGAAAAGCGAAATCACCATCAAAGATGTTGCCGTTTACGGAAACCGGGATGTGTTGGAATTTAAAATTCAGGTTGATGGATTTACCAAAAAACTATTGGTAAAAAAGAACATCAAAGGCGTTGTTTACTTGAGGGCCATTCCTGTATTGGATTCTCTGAAACAAGAGATAAAGCTCACGCAAGTTGACTACGATTTGAACAGCAAAGACCTCTTTTTGAAGGCAACTTCGGCTGTTTTGGCGAATGCCGTTAAAAAAGCGGTTGAAAAAAATGTTGTGGTCGATTTAAAGCCTTATTTGAAAGATGCGAAGGTTTCCATCAACTCAACCTTAAAGCAATTTGACACGGAATACATCCGATTCAATGGGCAAGTATCGAACATCAGCATCAACAAAATTTACCTAACCGATGAAGGGATTCGATTCCTCATCTTCTTAAAAGGAAATCTGCAGGGATCCTACCGTTAAAATGAATAAGCCCCAAAAAACCAACGCCCAAAAAGCATTTTCCGCTGTCATTTCTCTGGTTTTTCGGAAATCATGGTCCATCCTATTGAACCTTTGGGTGGTCGGCGTTTTGAGTCGAATTTTAACCAAGGAAGATTTTGGATTGGTGGCTGTATCCTTGGCACTGACGGCGTTTGTAACCAATGCTGCAACGGGCGGAATTGGCGATTTTTTTATAGTTTATAAAGGAGAGGAGAAGAAGGAAGATATTTTCAATGCTTGCTATTGGTTCAATTTTGTGATGGGGTTGGGTGCGGTGGTTGTCATTTTAGGAATGATTCCCTTATGGTCTTATTTGTACAAAGACCCTCGAATTCCTCAAATGATTGGTTGGTTAAGCATCATTGTTTTTGCTGAAATTGGAGCGAGTGTGGTGAAAGCTGGGTACAAAAAGCACCTCAACTATTCAAAAATGATCACGATTCAAACCGTTTTCAACACCTTGATGAATGTTGGGAAAGTATGGATGGTTACTTCCGACTTATTTTCGGTTGAGACCAAGGTTTTGTGCATGGTTATTCCTCAGGCCATTTCTTCCATTTTAATGAATTTGTTTTTGCGTTGGTATTGCCCCTACAAGGTAAAATTTGGGAATTGGGGTTTTTTACATTGGAAAGAAATTTTCAGATTTACAAAATTTGTTGCAGGAAATGGATTTTTAAACCGCTTGAACAGCGAAGGTGATTCACTGGTGGTTGGAAAAATCATGGGTTTGGGCGATTTAGGTATTTACAACATCTCGAACCAAAATTCGAATTTTTTCACCAAAAATATCCTTCCCATCTTTCAAGAAATTACTCTTCCCATTTTTGCAATGCACAACGACAAACCTGAAGTTGTTCGTGAAAAATTCTTGGGAATGATTACGGTTTTATCCTTTGTTAGCATGCCATTTTGCATTGGATTGATGTCGATTTCAGAACGAATCATGCCCATCTATTTGGGTCCAAAAATTGGATATGACGTTGTTATTCCTCTTCAAATTTTGCTCATCAATGCCCTAACCCGAAGCATTAACTCTCCAACCGCTGGCCTATTTAATTCCATGCGAAAACCTGAACTTGGATTCCGATTCAACATGTTTTTTGTACCGATTCACTTGGTAGTATTGCTTTTGGTGGGTCAACATTTTGGAGTCATAGGCGCTTGCTGGTACTTCACACTTACAAGAATTGGATCAAGAATCTACTTAACTAATAAAGCCCTTCAACTCATTCATTCGAATTTTAAACAGCTGTTTCAAGCGATTGGACCTATGTTTTTTGCCAGTGTAGCAAGTGGGCTCATTACCTGGGTTTTTTCTACCCAACTGCTCCCCTATTCCATGGATTCTAAATTGGGGCTTTTATTGGTTTGTGGTGCATTAACGATATCCTTATTTTTAGCCATTCGCTTCATCGGAAAACCCAATTTAGTATCGATGATTGGTTATGTTGCTAAAGCAAAACCGGGTTTAGGGAAAAGCATGAATCGGGTATTTTTCCTTCGCTAACCCTGATTTTTTTGCCAATTCCACGCATGAGCCATCATGTCGTCCAATGAATACACGGGTTCCCATTTTAATTTTTCTTGGATTTTCTGGGCATTAGCAAATACAGCCATAACATCGCCTGGCCTTTTACTTCCCATTTGAAGTGGCACCACCATTCCGGTTGCACGTTCAAAAGCCGAAATGACCTCTAAAACAGAGCTTCCTTTTCCCGTTCCTACATTAAAAACTTCCGGAATCAACCGCTGGGTTTGAAAAGATAATGCTCCAACATGGGCCTTTGCCAAATCTACCACATGGATGTAATCACGGATGCATGTTCCATCTGGGGTAGGGTAATCGTTTCCGAAAACCGTTAATGGCCCTCGAATTCCCGCCACCGCTTGCGTTAAAAATGGAACTAGGTTGGCGGGAACCCCAATGGGCAACTCCCCAATCAACCCCGAAGGATGGGCTCCAACCGGATTGAAATACCGAAGAATCACGGCCGATAAATGCCCCGTTTGGCAAACGTCGCGAATCATATCTTCATTCATCCGTTTGGTACGACCGTACGGACTCATGGGCTCCTGCAATGGGGTGGTTTCGGAAACGGCCCATCCTTCTGTGGGCTGTCCATAAACGGTGCATGAAGATGAAAAAACCAGTTTATCAACCTGACTATCTTGCATCACCTGGAGAAGTTGCGTTAAACCACCAACATTAACGTCAAAATACTTGAGCGGCTGTTGCACCGATTCACCTACCGATTTGAGCGCTGCGAAATGGATGACCCCTTCAATGGAATTCGTGGAAAAGATGGTTTGAAGAATCTTTGCATCGCGAACATCTCCCTGGAAAAAGGAGATTTTTTGCTGCGTTATTCGTTCGATTTGCTGAAGAACCTCCGGCCTTGAATTGGCTAAATTATCGAGAATGATGGGGTCGTAACCCTCTTGGATTAATTCTACCGCAGTATGGGATCCAATGTATCCTAAACCACCGGTAAGTAAAATTTTTTTACCCATTTTTGAGCAACTTCATCAAATATTGCCCGTAACCGCTTTTCAGCAAAGGTTGTGCTACCATCTCCAACTGTGCTGCATCGATGAAGCCCATTTGATAGGCAATTTCTTCAATGCAACCGATCTTTAACCCTTGGCGCTCTTCAATAACTTGCACGTATTGGCCCGCTTGCATCAGGGAAGTAAATGTACCGGTATCCAGCCAAGCGGTTCCGCGGTCCAAAATCCCAACTTTCAACTTTCCGCGTTTCAAGTACTCCTTGTTAACGTCGGTAATTTCGTATTCACCACGAGCACTGGGCTCAAGATTTCGGGCAATCTCAATCACATCATTGTCGTAGAAGTAAAGTCCGGGAACGGCATAGTTACTTTTGGGATGAAGCGGTTTTTCTTCGATGGAGATGGCCTGATTTTGGGCGTTAAACTCCACCACACCATAACGCTCGGGATCGTGAACGTGGTAGGCGAAAACGACTCCACCATCGGGATCATTGTTTTCTTGAAGCAAGCCACTCATGCTGCTTCCGTAAAAAATATTGTCGCCCAAAATCAACGCTGCCTTATCGTTTCCGATGAAATCGGCTCCAATCACGAAGGCTTGCGCCAATCCGTTGGGAACATGTTGAACGGCATAAGAGAACGAACAACCAAGGTTGGAACCATCGCCCAACAATTTCTCAAATTTCGGCAAATCTTCCGGAGTAGAGATGATGAGAATATCACGGATATTTGCCGACATCAAGGTTGAAAGTGGATAATAAATCATGGGTTTATCGTACACCGGCATCAGTTGTTTCGAGTTTGCCAAGGTTAAAGGATACAATCGAGTCCCCGATCCGCCAGCTAGAATAATTCCTTTCATCTTTTCAATCTTGAGTTTCTACAAAGTTATTGAAGAATTGAAAAAAATGAAGCATCTTTGAGAAACCAAATTTGTGGCTGAACTTTTAGGTATCATATTGAATGGCGTTGGCTTAGGATTAGCCCTAAGTATTTTGTTGGGTCCTGTCTTTTTTGCACTCATCCACACCTCCATTTCCAAAGGTTTCCGAGAAGGTTTCATCATGGCCGTTGGCATTGTTGTTTCCGACGCTACCTACCTTACCATCGCGTTTTTCCTCGCCAACTTAGTTGATCAACCCTTCGTCAAAAAATACCTCGGTTATGCCGGCGCACTGTTGTTGTTGGTTTATGGAATTTATCTTTTGGTTTCCAAATACCACTCGAACCCCTCCAATGATACCCCTGGGAAACGTAAAATTTGGAAAGGCCCTTTCTTCAAAGGGTACATGCTGAACCTCATCAACATCAATGTTTTCTTCTTCTGGCTATTTGCCATTAGTACCGTTCAAGGAGCTTACGACGATTCCTACGAAATTTTATTGTTCTTTTCTGGAACACTTGGTGCTGTTTTTCTGACCGATATTGGGAAAGCTTTCTTAGCAAAACAACTCCAACGTTGGATCACCGAAGCACGCATCAATGTGCTGAATAAAATCGTTGGAGGCGTGTTAATTGTATTTGGATTCATCATGATGTACCAAGTGTACATCGGTAAAGATGTTTTGGATAACAAATCCTTGGAACTACGCATTAACTCCTCTGTTGCGCCTGAAGAATAGAAAATTGTGGACAAAAATGCCTCAAAATTCAAGCAATAAGCAATATTTTTGAGGAAATCTTGACTCACAGTGTCTGAACAACAAACCCACGTTTACAACGAAGATTCCATTCGATCCCTCGATTGGAAAGAACACATTCGCCTCCGTCCCGGAATGTACATCGGGAAGTTGGGCGATGGCGCTGCTCCCGACGATGGGATTTACATCCTCTTCAAAGAAGTTTTCGATAATTCCATCGACGAATTCGTGATGGGTTATGGGAAAAACATCGACGTTTCCTTAACCGATCGAAAAGTTACCATCCGAGATTTCGGACGCGGTATTCCGTTGGGAAAGGTTGTGGAAGTTGTTTCTAAAATCAATACCGGCGGAAAATACGATTCCAAGGCATTCGTAAAATCGGTTGGTCTCAACGGGGTAGGAACGAAAGCGGTAAATGCCTTATCCACTTATTTCAAAGTACAGAGTTACCGCGATGGGAAATCGGTTTGGGCCGAATTCTCCAAAGGTGAAATCACCTCAGAATCCAAACAAGAACCCACCGATCAACCCAATGGCACCGAAGTTTCTTTTTTTGCCGATGATTCCATCTTTAAAAATTACCGGTACAATTTCGATTATGTTGAAGAACAAATTCTAAATTATTCCTACCTCAATGCCGGTTTAATCATTAACCTCAACGGGAAAAAATACTCCAGTAAAAATGGCCTGTTGGATTTATTGGGTAGAAAAACCGATCAGGAAGCCATTCGTTACCCCATCATTCACCTGAAAGGGGAAGACATCGAGTTGGCATTTACCCATGAAAATCAATACGGGGAAGAAATTCATTCGTTCGTTAACGGGCAAAATACCACCCAAGGAGGAACACACGTGGCCGCTTTCCGTGAAGCCATTGTTAAAACCATTCGAGAGTTTTACAAAAAGGAATTTGATGCTACCGATGTACGGGCATCCATCGTTGCAGCCATATCGGTTCGTGTTCAAGAGCCCGTATTCGAGTCGCAAACCAAAACCAAGTTGGGATCGGTTCAAATGGCCCCGGATGGGCCAACGGTTCGCGGATTCATCAACGATTTCATCAAGCGCGAGCTCGATAATTTCCTGCATCGAAATCCTACGACGGCTGATGCCTTGCTCAGACGTATTCAGCAGAGCGAGCGCGAACGAAAGGATTTGGCTGGGATTAAAAAACTTGCCAACGAACGCGCAAAGAAAGCCAGTTTACACAATAAAAAATTGCGGGATTGTCGCATCCATTTTACCGATTTAAAAAATGAAAAGCGCTACAACACCACCTTATTCATCACCGAGGGCGATAGCGCATCCGGAAGCATTACAAAAAGCAGAAGCGTTGAACTGCAAGCCGTGTTTTCGCTGAGAGGAAAGCCACTCAATTGTTACGGACTTACAAAAAAAGTAGTTTACGAAAACGAAGAATTCAATTTGCTTCAGCATGCCTTGAATATCGAAGAGAGCATCGAAGATTTGCGTTACAACCGAATCGTTATCGCCACCGATGCCGACGTAGATGGAATGCACATTCGCATGTTATTGCTCACGTTCTTCTTGCAGTTTTTCCCGGATCTCGTTAAGAATGGTCACGTTTACATCCTACAAACTCCATTGTTCAGGGTTAGAAATAAAAAGGAAACCATTTATACCTATTCCGAAGAGGAACGAAAAGCCGCCATTCAGAAGATTGGAAAATCTGCAGAAATTACCCGATTCAAAGGATTAGGAGAAATTTCTCCAGAAGAATTCGTAAAATTCATCGGAGAAGATATGCGGTTAGAACCGGTGATTCTGCGGGACTCATCCATCCCCAAAGTCCTGGAATATTACATGGGTAAAAACACCATGGAGCGACAAGAATTCATCATTCGAAACTTACGGGTTGAAAAAGATGATTTGGATGAAGTGCCTGAAATTGCATCAGCCATCGAAGAATAACAAAAAAAGCGACTTGAAGGTCGCTTTTTTATTAAAAATGAGATTGAATCTCTTTGGCTATCTTTTCCATCTCCTCTTTGGAAACATCTAGTTGTTTCCCGAAAACCATATCTCCCACCTCGTTCAATGGAACCAAATGGATGTGAGCATGAGGAACCTCTAATCCAACAACAGCCATTCCAACTTTCTTGCAAGGAACCGCTTTTTTTAGGGCGTCTGCAACCTGTTTGGCAAAAAGAAAAAACCGCTGATACTGTTCCGAATCCATGTCGAAAAGGTAATCAACTTCATTTTTGGGAACAACCAAAACGTGTCCTTTTTGCATGGGACGAACATCCAAGAAAGAAAAAAATTCCTCATTTTCAGCAATGCGAAAACAAGGAATTTCTCCAGCAATAATTTTCGAAAAAATCGAAGACATGTTATTCAGCGGTAATTTCGAGAACTTCCAATTGAATCGAACCAGATGGAACGGTTACATCTACCACGTCGCCAATTTTTTTATTCATCAAACCGGCACCGATGGGCGACGTCATTGAAATCTTACCTAGTTTAACATCGGCTTCTTTTTCGGAAACCATGTTGTATTTCATTACCGCTCCAGTTTTACAGTTTTTAATCTTCACCCAGGTTAGCGGTTGAACGCGAGACGTATCGATCTGAGAAGCTTCGAGTACTTTTGCAGATGAAAGAAGCCCTTCCAATTCGTTGATTTTCATTTCCATCAATCCTTGGGCTTCCTTAGCAGCATCGTATTCAGCATTTTCTGAAAGATCTCCTTTTTCACGAGCTTCTTGGATGGCCGCCGCCATGTTTTGACGGCCTTTAGTTTTTAGTTCATGTAACTCTTGACGAAGCTTTTCATAAGCTTCACGGGATAAAATTGCACTCATGCTTGTGGTATTTTAGAAATAAAAACGCCTCCTGCCGAAGCAGGAGACGTTACAAATACAAAGGTAGAAAAAATTACAGTTTCAACAAAATTCCCAACGCATGCGTTCCTTGGAAAGGATTGCTTGGGCGATAAGAATAGTCGATTGAAAATGTACGCGTAACGTTTCCATCATCATCCTTAGCGAAAGGAAGATTCAACGAAAGACCACCAGCCATACCGGTATGAACTTCGTTCTCATCAGCGTGACGGTAACCAGCACGAACCATCACCATATTTCTCCAAGAATACTCCAAACCAGCGCCAAAATTATCAGCAGTAAAGGAATTCGAAGTAAAATTGGCAACCATGGTTAGTTTCTGAATATCGTTCGTAATCAAATCATAAGATCCACCGATATTCATCAAAGAAGGCAATTCAAAACTAGCAGAACGTTGGTACAATGTCTGATCGAACTTTCCATTAGCCACCAATGCACGGTAAGCCAAAGCATCGCCAGAATAGGCCATTGGTGTTCCAATATTTCGAAGCGAAATACCAAATTTAGTACGATCTCTTTCACCGGTTTGATATTGAATACCAGCATCCAATGCAAAACCAGAAGCTGATGCATCGGGTACCGATTGATTAATCAAACGGAACGTTACTCCACCGTAAATGCGATTAGAGAACACTTTAGCATAAGAAATACCGATGTTCATGAATTGCGGACGATAAGTACCAATCCCTCCATCAGGGAAGTTTTCATTGGTAATTTCAATGTTACCAAAATCAAAATTCATGATGGTTAATCCAAGTACACCTTTAGAACTCTCTTCACCACCTAATTTGGTAGCTAAACCAAAGGAATTGATGTTAATTCCCGTGCCCGACAAATAGTTGGTACGAGAAAAACACATGTCGGTACCGGTAACGAAAGCTAAACCGGCAACGTTAATTCTTTCCGACTCCAAACCGCGGATAGAGGCCGTATTCAAGCTATTGATCCCGGAACTACGAGCCCACGGATTGAGTAACAATTCCGTTGCTCCATTCTGTCCACGACGGTCTGGATTACCGGCAAAGGCCGTTACACCAACCATAGCCAGCACAGCTGCTGCAGAAAGTTTACGTGCAATTTTATAAATAGTCATGTTTTCTTTTTTTATGGTTGATTAAAACGTATCCAAATCGATTGGACGCATGATGCAGAACCACTTCAAGGTTTTCGTGCCCAAGTCGCCGGCGTCAACGTGGATGATGTACGTACCCGAAGCGACTGGAATGCGCTGCTGGTTCTTCATATCCCACTCCACATACGTGGTCGCATCGTCTTTGCGAAGCGTACGAATCAACGTTCCACCCAAAGTGTAAATCTTGATTGTGCACTTTCCTGGCAAGTTCGTTACCTTGATACGGCTATCAATTTGTGAATTCTCGTAAGCGCTGTACGCGTAGTACGGATTCGGTACCACCTTGATGGTATCCAACGCACTCTTCGCAACGGCCGCATCGTTCTTCGTAGCAGCAACGCTTTGCAAATTAATGCGGTAACGTGGATTGCTGTTGTTCACTTGCGTGGTTCCCGTTGCAAACTTGTCGTAAATACGGCCTGTGCGCAAACGAATCTTCGCATCTGTGCTCAAAACCTCGCCGTTTGCGAATGGAATCGATACCCACATCACGTTTTTGTAGAAGTCGCGAACTTGCAATGGATTCGGGTTCACCGGATCGGTGCCCACCAACAACGCGCGATCAGCAGCTCCTTCGTCGTAACGAGATTTCATGATGTACATGAAGTGACGTCCTGCCAACGCTCCACCAAATGGATCTACGTTGCCGGTTGGATTCCATTTCATATCGGTACCGTTGTTGCCGGCATCGCTGGAGTTTTCTCCAAAGCAGATGTTCAAGCGCTCACCGGTTTCCAAGTTGATGGCATAACCAGGGAACCAGCTCATTCCTACAGCACCACCATCAGGATTTCCATCCTTATCGCGGGATTGTGACAAGCGAATGTAACCTTTCTTTTGGCCTCCTTCGTTGCTCGCGCTAATTTCTCCAGATTCCAATACAATGGCGCGGGTCCATTTCGACTTGTCTTTGGTAAGAACAATATCAATCGATCCAACGGTTCGCGTATCGTTTTGAGATTTAGCTGCGTTACCGGGAGAAACCGGGGTAGAAGCCCATGCTGGGTGGAATCCGGCGCGGGAAGTGTATTTGTACGGAGCGAAACGTCCGCCCAACATGCTTTCCCAGAATTGGTTGTCGTCACCAGCGTCATCACCGGGAGAAACACCTGAAGTAATCCAGTTCAATGGAGAACCAGGCAAATCTTGGTCTTGAACAAAGTTCAACCAACGTCCGCCGTTTTGGTCGATGCTGCCTTCGATAACCGGATTGAACTCTTTGTTAGCGCCGGAAGCTGCTCCGGGGGGTGCTGGCTGGTTGTTGATCAATACACTCAATCCCAAGTTGCGGAACTCAATGAATCGACCGTTCGCATCGAACGAAGAATCTTGCAACAATTGCTCGTTGGGATTGCTGATCGCCGCATCGGAAAGAATGCGCTGTCCGTTGTACTCGATGTACCATCTTGAATTGTTGGTTACCGCAGCAGGATTGCCGATGGTGCCTTCGTACATGCTCAAAATCATTTCTCCGGTTGGAACTTTCTTGGGATCAACCACGCGAACGTTCACAGGACCAGCATTTTTCTTGTAGGTAATCGATGGAGCAAAATTGTTCAACAAAATCTCATCGCGAGATTCATCGGTGATTTCCAATGAAGCGCCGCCGTTACCAATGCCTTCCAAGCGGGTGATCGACGGTTGGTCGCCCCAGCCGGAATTCAAGGTCATTCCACCAAACTCCGAAGAAGTTTTGTGAGGGATACCGGTGTAAATTTTCACATTTCCACGACCAGCAAAATAAGGATACGGTTGACCAGTAGCATCGGAACCGATACGAGCTGGACGGAAAGGAGCATAATTATTCTGGCTATAAGCAATAACCATATAATAATAAGGCTTGTGGTTAATCACTTTATCAGAAGCAGTTGCAAATGCGTCTTTAGAAACGTTGATCGACATTTGAACGCCTTCGTTCGCACCTTTTACCATCACTTTAGGAAAGTCAATTCCCAAAGCAGGATCGCGGTAGTAGTTCACCAAAGTAGAAACAGAATCTTTGATATCGCATTGGTAAACCAAACGAGCTTTAGAAAGATCTTCCAATTCGCCGGTTGAAACCGATGGATTAGCCAATTGATAAACCATGAATCCTTGGAAAAGGTAAGTATTATCATTGGTTACCGCTTTCAATACAGGATCAATTTCTTTGTATTTCAACTGGTAGTTGTTGGAAGATGGTTTGTAGGAAAGATTCAAAATCAATTTTTGATCCATTTCTACAATATCTGCATCTGGAGCATCAGGTCCGTTCAAAATCTTGAAACAGTTATCAAACAAAGCCTGAGCTTTCGAATCTGCTTGAAGCAACAAATTGAATGAACCGGTTGCACCACCAGCGCTTGCACGAGCCCAAACCACCCCGATGGTGATTAAGTTAACAGCACCTGGCTTCAAAGTGAAAGGTCCACCAGCTTGAACGAAACGACGGTCGGCAGGAGTATTACCAGCTGAAACCTCATCCCATGCTGCAGGAGGAGGAGTAGGACGTTGGCAATTACCACCCAAACTCCAACCGTAAACACCGTCAGAATTACCAGGGAACATCATTTCAGCAGGAAGGTTGGTAGCACCAGTAGATCCTGGATATCCATTTCCACCGTAAACCATTCGAACACCATCTTTCCAAAAACCGGTCATGTAATTGAAAGCATGTGTAGCAGTTGAAGGGTTACCAATTTGAGTACCATCATTGTTGAAGTACAAGAACTTCGACATGATCATACGCTCGGTTTTTGCAACACCATCGCAAGCAAAAGTATCTACTTCATCCACAATACAGTCGCGGTCATCATCCACACCATTGAAAGGATCAGAGAAAGGACCTTCGAAGAAGTCGATACCAACTGAAGGTGGATTTTGGCCGTAACCTTGAACTCCATCATCGTCGTTATCTCCGTTGTAACAAATACCCAAACCACGTTGAACATCGCAACCAACGTAATCATCAGCAGCGTTACCTAAATCTGGATCTACCCACTGAGCCATGAAACAAGAATCAAGGCGAATGGATGAACGATTCAAAATGGTATGCTGATAGAAGGTCATGTTATTCAACTCATCGTTGGAAGCGTAAGCGAATGCTTCGGTTTGGATTTCCATACCGATGGGTGTAGAACCAGAACCGGAAGTATTTCCTTTATCGTTGTACACCATCCAAATGGATTGGTCACCGCGAATTTTTGGATAATCACCATTCAAAGGATTGTAGCTACCATCTTGGTCAACGTCTTCGAATGGAGCCAAATAAAAGGCTTGGTTTAATGCTGGATCACCGTGTGCTGGCCAATCCAAAAACGTAGCAGGAGGAGTATAACCTGGAACCAAACCACCACCAGCAAGGGTATTGGCTTTATGATCGTCGATTTGCTGTTTGGTTAATTTCCAGTGGCGGTCATATTTCAAACACTCGCTGTTGTAAGCAAGTGCAGAACCGTCGGCCGTAAGCGGCCCGGGCCAGAAACCAACACCCAAAACGGTTGTTTGACGGTAAGTTTGAGCAGCAACTTTTAATTGTTTACCGGCATCAATACCACCAATCCAAACGGAACCTGCGAAAAGAGCATGTTTCTTGGGCGTAGTACTTCCTGATGGAATTTTTGGCACCTCGTACTGAGCATCTGCCAAGTTCCACCACATGTCACCACCACCTAATACAGCTGCACGAACATTGTTGATGTCCAAATTGGTACGTGCTGTTGCAGGATTACAATTGGAAGCCAATTTGTTTACGCGGCTGCGTAAAGCTTGCAATTGCATTTTGCTTTTTTGTCCCTCGGGGCTCAAGTCTTCTTTTGCTGAAGCCGTAAAAGCGGCCAAGAACAAGGCAAAAGCGCTCCAAATGATTTTCTTTGTATTCATAATCTTGTGCTTTCTTCTAATTATAGGTTGAAACGAATACCTAGACGTGTACGGCGTGGCAAGCTGTAGAAACCAGGATTATCCATCGCTGAACGGTACAAATCGATGAATGATTGCTGGCTGAATACGCTTTGCAACTGCTGAGCTCCAAGTGGAGAAGCAAGGTAACCGTCGTCAGATGGAGAACCGGTGTAAGCATAAGAACCGAGAATATTACGAGCATCCAACAAGTTCAAAACTTGCAAATAAATGGTTGTGCTTAAATATTTAGGCTTGCCATTCTCGTTGGTTCCAACTTGAATGTTGATGTCCTTATCGCAACGGAAGTTAACGCGGAATTGACCTGGCAAACGGCTGCTGTTGATATCACCCTTTTGCTGAGTACGACCACCAATATTGGGTGCAGCTGCAGGAGTAACCAAACGCTGACGGGTGTATGGCGTTCCAGAAATGTAGTTAGCAGTGAAGTTGAATCCGAACCCTTCGAAGATAGCACGAAGAGCAGTGGATTTTGGTCCGGTGTAATTTTTACCCGTTCCAAAACGGTAATCCAAATTGGTAACAATGCGGTGACGAGCATCGAAGCTAAGTGCAAATGGAGTACGAATCGCATCCAAACCTAAGTTTACGAATGTGCTTGCAGAGTTAGCATTAGATCCTGTTCCTTCAGCAAACTGCAAGGTGTAAGAAGCAGTCATACGAACATTACCAGAACGACGCAAGTCGTAATCAACGGTCAAACCTTTTACGTTACCAAAGTCGATGTTACCGTAAGTGAAATAGTTCACTGGATAAGCAAAGTTGATTGGAATGATTTGAACCATGTTACGCATCTCACGGTAGTAAGCCTGGATCGTTAATGCAGAAGAAGTTCCTAATTTTTGTTTGAAGCCCAACTGATAGTCAATGGTACGTTCTGGTTTCAAATCAGGATTATTGATGGTTCCACCAACGTTAGCCAAGTAGAAATAATCGGTTGGATCAAAGCGGAAGTTGTTGGATGGACGTTTCGTTAAGATATCGTAGTGAGCAAAGAACATAGCTTCGTCGGAAATGGGGAAGGTGAAGGCAACACGAGGCATCAAGTTCACTTGAGGCTTGTAGTTGTCAAACGCTTCTTTCATCTCTTTTCCACGCTCACCATCGGAAGACGTAAGAATTCCAGGTGTGTTCAAGTATGGGGTAATACGACCAGTTACAGAATTTTGAGCCAAACCATTAGCAGTGCTCAATTCTTGACCGTTTGCTCCAAACCAACGATTACCAGAACGGTAACCTAAAATGGTCGTTGGGTTGGTTTCGCTGTTCACATAAACAACATAATCGTTGCCAATGGTTCCAGGATGTGCACCCGTTGGATTCAATGTCCCATCAACTTCTCCAGCTGTTTTCGCAGGATACAACAAATATGGATCTTTCAATACAGGTTGGTTGGCATCAAAACGATCCACACGCAAACCTACTTTAAATACCAAATCATCAAAAGTGAACTGATCTTCCAAATAACCTGCTGTATAGATAGGAGTATATGGAGAAATCGGACGGTTAACAGAATCGGTAAAGAACGCCAACTGGTCGTTGGAAGAATTTTTGGCATTACCCAAATAATCGTATCCGAAGTAACCGATGTACGACTGACCGTTGTTCAACAATTCATTCGCCGAGAAATAATCCAATTTCAATTGATCTGGATTCAAAGCATCAATACCAATCCAAGTAAGTGAATTGGTGTCTAAACCTAATCCTTGACGTAAGCGGTAATCGAACGTACTTTGGTTTTCACGTGAATACAAACGATCGTAAGTAACGGTATCAACATTACCAGTGAATTGGTTCAATCCAAGAATAGGATTGTTCAAATCCAATTCAGAAATGTGGCGGTTGGTTAAGCTTCTAGCCAATCCCCAAACTCCCAATGAGTTGCTCAACGGTGATACGTTCCAACTGCGGTCGGTACGTTGGTCGTACTCCAAACCGAAAATCAAACTGTGTTTACCAATATCTACCGAACCTTGACCGGTTAAGCGGAATAAATTGGTTTCGCTTTTTCCGAATCCATTCGGTTGGATTCCTGGAGCAGTCCAGATGGAATAAACGCTTCCTGGCATTTGACCATTAGCGAAACCACCAGCGATTTGGAAAATTTGTTGGTTGGTTCCAAAGAAAGTAGAACCCAATGAATTGAAAATGGATTGGTTGTATGCTGCTAAACGAGAATCAACCGTACCTGAAGTCCAGTTGAACCCATCAATATTGAAACCTACGTGGAATGCAGAAAGGTTACCAATTCGAACGGTGTCGCCGTTAGGACCCAAAACAACAGATGAATCGGAAGGACGCAATAAAATGGTAGTGTCATTGGGATTTGGAGCCACATAAAATGCGCCCATATTTTCGGCAAATTTACCGTGATAACCGTAGTTAAATGGATTCAACCCTAAACCATCGGCTTGAGACAAACCGGTTGTTTTGGTGTAATCAACTTGAACTTGGTAGTAACTCAACTTTACGTTCGATGTACTTTTTTGAGCAGCTTCTCCTTCTTTAGGACCGGTATTTCCGCCAAAAGTTTGTTTGAAACGACCGTAAACGCGGTAGGTAGAATTGTTGAAGTTCGAAACGTTCGGGTAATTGAACAAAGCATTGATACGACCGTAGTCTTTTCCTTGATCGTTGTTGAATGTTCCACCCAAAGTAAGGGTAATTTTATCATTAGGAGTGAAATCCAACTTACCGTTCAAACTCAAACGCTGGTAATCAGCATTTGGACGAGCTGCTACGTTAACTAAATCGTTTTTAGTTACGAACAATGCATTTTGGATGAACCCTGTTCCTGTTGGCGACGGACGAAGTGGATTTTCTTGAATTCTCTTCAAAACATCTTCATTCAATTGCCATACACCTAAAGCCGATGGGCTGTTGTCTTTTGTTTTTTCTGCCTCAGCAGCCAAGAAATAGGAAAGAATTGGACGAACCTTGGGTTTTCCCAACTCATCAACTCCTTCTTTCTTAACGGCCAAAGGACCAGAGAAATTCAATGCTACCAGGTTGTATCCGTATGGATCTAGGAATTGTGAAGTTAAAACCTCACCCCCCATGCTGAAATCCTTGGTACCAGCACGAGTGGTTACCGAAATTACCCCTGAAGTAGCATCTCCGTACTGAGCGGAAACACCACCGGTAACAACGGTTGCTGATTGGATTGCAGAGTTTGGAAGTGCCAAAGAACCACGAACACGAATACCATCTACAAAGTAGGTGGTTTGTTCTTCACGTCCACCGCGAAGGTTAATACCGCGGTTATCGTCGGCCTGAACGGCACCGGCCACGTTGGCCGCCAAAGAAACTACGTCACGCACAGCCATCTTCTCGATGTCTTGGCGGGTAATGGTTCCCCCAGAACTTGTTTTACCAGGATCAACCAGTTGTTCTTTGTAGGTTGAAATGTCGACCCCACCCATGTCAAGCCCTTTTTTCAGGCTCAAATTCACGAAAGTGATCTTGTCTGAGTTTACGGAAATACCTTGTTTAATGGTTTTGGAATACCCAACTACCGTAACCTCTAGGTCGTAGGAGCCGGGGGCCAAAGCCGAAAACTTGTACTTACCGCTTTCATCGGTGAAAACACCTCCCTTTTGAACGCCTCCCATTTTAACTACAACAGTAGCAAAAGGAACACCTTCGTTGGTGGAAGCATCGGTCACCTTCCCTTGCAAGGTACCATTGCCCTGGGCAAGCACCTGCATCACAGCCGTGGCCGCGAGGAATAGTCCAATAAACAGTTTACGAAGCATAAATATTTGGTTGTTTTATTTTTTTCTTTTTTGCCTTGAGATGCAACCTCTTTCCCAGCTTTTTTCGTTTTTCAGAAAATTGCAAAATAGCGGACACACCTTTAGCAGGTTTATTCAACCCCAAACCTAAAAAAAATTTACCAAAACTTCATGTACATTCTCTAAAATATTTTGGAGTTTCCACTTGTACAATTTTTCACTCATCTCCACTTTTTGCATCTAACAATAGGTAATCTCTTACTTTTATTGCAGTTACAAAAATCATTTTGATTTTATCCTTAATTTTTTCATAGGAATAATTTTTTTATCCCCACCACTTTTCACGCGTGCTTTTTCGAACCTATTTCAAAAAATAGTACCTTTGTTGCAAGCAGTCCTATCATGAATCATCGTTTTCCCGAATTTTCTCAACTACAACTGGTTTCCATCGCTGAAGCCATGCAATCCTATTGGAAAGAAGATCAAACTTTCCAAAAATCAATTCAAATCCGTCCTGAAAATAAACCCTTTGTGTTTTTTGAAGGCCCACCTTCCGCCAACGGAAAACCGGGAATTCACCACGTCATGGCCCGAGCCATCAAAGATATTTTCTGCCGATTCAAAACATTGGAAGGCTTTCGCGTTGATCGAAAAGCAGGTTGGGACACCCACGGACTTCCCGTGGAACTTGGCGTAGAAAAAACCTTGGGTATTACTAAGGAAGATATCGGCAAGAAAATTACCATTGAAGAATACAACCAAGCTTGCCGAAATACGGTGATGCAATATACCGACGAGTGGAATCGACTCACCGAAATGATGGGATACTGGGTAGATATGGATCAACCCTACGTGACCTATCACAACAAATACATGGAAACGGTTTGGTGGCTACTTGCTCAAATCTACAACAAAAACCTCCTCTATAAAGGATACACCATTCAGCCCTACAGCCCCGCCGCCGGAACCGGTCTCTCTTCCCACGAACTCAACCAACCCGGCTGCTACCGGGAAGTAAAAGACACTTCCGTGGTTGCCATGTTCGAAATGAAGGAATCGTCCCGAACCGATTTCGAATTGGTGGCTGGAGCAACAGCCGGAAAAATTCACTTCCTCGCATGGACCACCACTCCATGGACCCTTCCTTCCAATACTGCCCTTACCGTTGGCCCCAATATTTCCTATGCCTTGGTCCATACCCTCAATCCCTACACCCAAGAATCCATTCGCATTGTTCTGGCTGAAGCCCTCATCCCCGTTCAGTTGGGCGGCAAATTCCAAAAGGTAGATTCCATCGAATCTGCTCAACAACCCACAGAAGAGGGAAAGACTCCCTTTTTCATCCAATCAACCTTCAAAGGTTCGCAATTGTTCGGAATTCAGTACCATCAATTGTTGCCATGGGCACTTCCCATGGAGCATGCCGAACTTGCCTTTAAAATCATTACCGGCGATTTTGTAACCACCGAAGACGGTACAGGCATCGTTCATACCGCCCCAACTTTTGGTGCCGATGATGCCAAAGTAGCCAAAGAACATGGCGTTCCACCCCTTTTGGTGGCCGACGAAAATGGAAATCCCACTCCATTGGTTGATTTACAAGGAAAATTCACTTCTCATTGCGGCCCCATGGCCGGAAAGTTCGTGAAAATTGAATATTACCCCGAAGACCAAAAACCCGAACAATCGGCCGACGTTGAAATTGCGGTAGGATTGAAATCGGAAGGAAAAGCCTTCAAAGTTGAAAAATACAGCCACAACTATCCGCATTGCTGGAGAACCGATAAGCCTGTTTTGTACTACCCGCTCGATTCTTGGTTCATTCGGATGACCCAAGTTCGGGAACGCATGACCGAACTCAACCAAACCATTGGCTGGAAACCCGAAAGTACCGGAACAGGAAGGTTTGGAAATTGGTTGGAAAGCTGCAACGATTGGAACCTCAGTCGCTCCCGATTCTGGGGAATCCCGCTCCCCATCTGGAGAACCGAAGATGGATCCGAAACACTTTGCATCGATTCGGTAGAAACCTTGATTCAACACATCCAAAAATCGGTGGCGGAAGGTTTTATGAAAACCAATCCATTCGAAGGATTTCAGGTCGGAAATTGGAGCGATGAAAACTACCAATCCATCGACCTGCATAAAAATGTTGTTGATCAGATCGTTTTGGTTTCTTCCAAAGGAGAACCCATGCACCGAGAATCCGATTTGATTGACGTTTGGTTCGATTCTGGGGCCATGCCCTATGCCCAATGGCACTACCCTTTCGAAAACAAAGAAAAAATCGATGGGCATTTGGCGTTCCCGGCCGATTTCATCGCCGAAGGCGTGGATCAAACCCGGGGTTGGTTCTACACCTTGCACGCCATTGCGACCTTGGTTTTCGACAGTGTTGCCTACAAAAATGTGGTTTCCAACGGGTTGGTGCTCGATAAGTTCGGACAAAAAATGAGCAAACGATTGGGAAATGCGGTAGATCCGTTTGAAACCCTCTCCAAATATGGTCCCGATGCCACCCGTTGGTACATGATTACCAACGCGCAACCGTGGGACAATTTAAAATTTGATGAAAGTGGTATTACCGAAGCTCACCGAAAATTCTTCGGAACTTGGTACAACACGTATTCGTTTTTCGCCCTGTATGCCAACATCGATGGATTTGATTATCAATCAAAAACCGTTGAAAAACGTCCGGAAATGGACCGTTGGATTTTATCTAAGTTAGCAACGCTTCAACAATTGGTGATGGATCGAATGAACGATTTTGATCCTACGCCTGCGGCCCGTGCTTTGGAAGATTTTGTTGATCGCGACCTTTCCAATTGGTACGTTCGTTTGAATCGCCGCCGTTTTTGGAAAGGAGAAATGAATGAAGACAAACTTTCGGCCTACCAAACCTTGCACCGTGTACTTTCCACTTTATCCCAATTGGCATCTCCTTTTGCTCCCTTTTTCAGCGATTGGATGTGGCAAAATTTAAATGGATCGGAACAATCTGTTCACCTAACCCTGTTTTCATCCATCCAAACAAAGGATGTAGACCAGGATTTGGAGCAAAAAATGGAATTTGCCCAAACGATCAGTTCCATGGTTCTATCATTGCGGAAAAAAGAGAAAATTAGGGTTCGTCAGCCGCTATCGCGCATTTTGATTCCTGCCGATTCTCCAAGTATGAAACAACAAATTGAAGACGTTGCTTCCATCATTTTGTCAGAGGTTAATGTGAAAGCGTTGGAATTCATGGAGGATACGGCCGGTGTGGTGGTGAAAAAAATTAAACCCAACTTCAAAAGTTTGGGTGCTCGAATGGGGGCCAAAATGAAAATTGTTGCGGGGGCCATTGCTGCTTTGGAGCAAAATGACATTCGAAGTTTGGAGAAAACGGGGGGATTTCTTCTCTCCGTTGAAGGAGAATCCGTTTCCATTGATTTGAACGATGTTGAAATTATTTCAGAAGATATTCCAGGATGGTTGGTTGCCGTGGAAGGTACAATTACGGTTGCCCTCGACATCCATATTTCTGAAAATCTTAGGAAGGAAGGGTTAGCACGCGAATTTATCAATCGGGTTCAGAACTTCAGAAAGGGCAGCGGTTTAGAAGTAACGGATCGGATTAAATTGGGATTCCACATTTCCGAAACAGTTAAAGATGCAATTATTGAATTCCAAAACTATATTTGCGAAGAAGTGTTGGCTGATGAACTTTTGTTTATTCCTGATTTTCAAACGGATAAAGGCACATCAGTTGAACTTGAAGAAGAAAATCTTTGGTTAATGTTTTTGTAAAAACTACCGATTATGAGCGAGAAGACCCGTTATTCCGATGCAGAATTGGAATTTTTCCGTGAAATTATTGTTAAGAAATTGGGAAAAGCTCGGGAGGAGTTTTTGTATTACCAGGAACAACTCATGAACGATAATAATTCTGGAGCCGATACCTCCAGTGAGTATTTAACGTTGGAAGACGGTTCTGCCTCTTCCGAGCGCGAAAAGTTAAGCCAAATTGCTGGGAGGCAGAAAAAGTTCATCGATCACCTCGAAAATGCACTCATTCGAATTCAAAACAAAACCTACGGGGTTTGCCGAGAAACCGGAAAACTGATTCCTAAAGAGCGATTGGTGGCTGTGCCACACGCAACCTTAAGTGTTGAAGCCAAAAACTCCAAAAACAACCGATAATCCTCGCAACGTTTGCCATTTTTTTTACGTCGTGTTGACTGATTTCCTTTAATTTTGCCGATGCGATGAAAATCCTTCTTTCCCTCCTTTTCCTCATTCCTTTTAGCCTTTTGGCCCAGCCCTGGGATTTGGTTCGATGCATCGAACAGGCACAAAATAACAACCTCACGATCAAGCAAGCTGAACTCTCGGTAGAACAGCAAAAAATGTCGGCCCAAGTCGCGAAGAAACAACAGTTTCCAACGGTAAATGGAGCCATTGGTCAGAACTTCAATTTCGGTCGATCCATCGATCCATTCACCAATACTTTCGAGAACACCACCATTCGAGCAAACAATGCCTCCGTTTCAGGATCGGGAATCTTGTATGCCGGTGGAAGAATTCGCAACAACATTCAAGCTGAGCAACTGAATCTTCAAGCCTCCGAGTTGGACTTTAAAGCCATTCAGAATAACATCGCTCTTCAAGTGACCAACGCTTACCTATCGGTGGTATTTGCCAAAGAAGCTTTGCGCATCGCGCAAGAACGCAGCTTGCGAACCAACGAACAAGCAGAGCGCATGAAGAAATTGGTGGATGCCGGAGCGAATTCCAAAGACAATTACCTCAATTTGAAAGCGCAGTTGGCCCAAGAGAAACGAAATGTAGTGAGTGCTGAAAACAACCTTACCCTTTCGAAACTTACCCTTGAACAACTCATGCAATTGCCGCATAGCGAAGGTTTTGACATTGTGTATCCCGCTGGAATTCAACCCAATTCGCTTCCTGCTTTTACCATCGATCAGGTGGTAAAAGATGCATTGGAAACGCAACCCGAGGTGAAACGCGAAATGGAACGATTGAAAGCCGCCGAGAAGTTGTTGAACGTGGCGAAAGCTTCGGCTTT
>CANHCV010000024.1 GCA_947459245.1 Bacteroidota bacterium | reverse complement strand
GCGCTTGTGGAAATTCCCAAGCGCCTTCGTCTTGGTAAAAAGTTTATTCATGAAGTCCACCATTTTAATTGCAGCAATCGTTTTAACTTCCTTGCTGGGCAAGGCAGAAAACACCGTAAAAGTTACCTCCGAATTAAACGCTGTAACCGTTTTTCGTTCCGGTTGTCAGATGTTTTACAAAACCTCCGCCCAAGTAGGCGAGGGGAGGTCCGAAATTCGAATCACCAACTTACCTTCTGAAATTGTAGAAAATTCCCTTCAGGCAAAATTGGAGGGAGGTGCCACGTTGTTGGGCGTAGCCTTCGAGAAAGATTACTTCACCCCCGCTCGCGAATCGAAAATAAACCAGTACGTGGATTCCATTACAGGGATCGATTGGCAAATTCGGTTGCTGAACGACCAGCGCAACGTGTTGGAATTGGAAGAGCAAACGTTAAAAAACAATCAGAAATTGGGTTCTGCCCAAAGTGGAATGTCGTCAACCGAACTTCGAGCCTTGTTGGAAGTAACCCGTTCCAAGGGCAATGAAATCAAGCGGTTGGTGTACGATTTGGACGTGCTTGTAAACAAACTGAAACAACGGAAAACGACGCTTCAATCGCAGATCGATCAGTGGAACAATATTCCCAGCAAAGTAACCGGGGTGGTGGTGTTAACGGTGATTTCTAAAGTGGCGAACAAGTCCAATATCAGTTTGAACTTCCGCATGCAGCAAGCGCAGTGGGAACCGGTGTACGATTTGCGGAAAGATGGACGCGACGGAAAAATTCAATTGAATTTCCGAGCTCAGGTGAGCCAGTCAACGGGGGTAGAATGGAAAAATGTAGCATTAAAAATTTCTACTTCTTTGGGTGAAACCGACAATCAGGTGCCGGTAATGTCTCCGATGTTCGTCAATTTTTACACCCCTCCGGTTTATGGTGGTTATGGAAATAGAGCATACCTGGAAGGGGCGAGTGTAAAGCGGTTGAATGCAGCTCCAGCAGCCATTAGAGAAAAGGAAATGGCTACCATGGCGGTGGATGATGCAGATGGGAAAACCCAATTCAAATACGAAGTCGCGGTAAGTCAGAACCAATTGAATGCCGAATATGCCATTTCATTGCCTCAAGACATTAAAAATGGAGGTAAAGCGACCCTTGTTCCGGTGATGGATTACGAGTTGCCTTGCACCATGGATTATGTGGCCATCCCCAAATTGAAAAACAGTGTATTCTTATTAGCGAAACTAACCGATTGGGGTCAGTACAACCTCACTCCAGGATTGGTTAATTTGTTCATCGATGGAAGCTACATTGGAAACACGTATTTCGATCCTACCGTGGTAACCGATACGTTGGCATTGTCGTTGGGCAAAGACCAGAAGATTTCTGTGAACCGGGTTCAACTGAATGAATTCAAGGAGAAGAAGATTTTGGGATTAACGGTTCGTGAAACCTACGGGTACGAAATTACCCTTCGCAACAACAACTCCGAAGCGGTTACGGTTCAGGTGTTTGATCAGTTTCCGTTGTCGCGCAATTCCGAAATTGAGGTGGATCAAAGCGAACTTTCTGGCGCCACCGTAGATAAAGACCGGGGTGAGGTGAAATGGTCGGTAGCTCTGAAGGGCAACGAAACCAAGAAAATTCGATTGGTGTATTCGATCAAGTACCCCAAAGGGAAACAAATCCAGTTTGAAAACTAAACGAAAAAAAAATCCCGCTTCGGCGGGATTTTTTGTGTGTGGGAAATCTAAGGTGATGAAAACAGGAAAAATGTTCATGAAAAAAAAGAAAGGTTGAACAGAATAAAAATTGTTTCGTTTGGAAATTTGTCCTATACTTGCGGACAGATGTCTCAAGTTATAAAGCTATGTTAACAGCCATTGAAAAAATAGAAGGAAAACTTGACAAAGAGATTGCTTCCTTTTTCAAAACAAGTAAAATCCAGGTAGGTCAAAAGAATGTTACCTATGAAAATTTCTTGGAGGATAAAATGCTGATCATTGTGGCAATAAGGGCAGGTATTCCTTATTCGCTGTTTCATTTAATTCAGGACTATACTCCATTTTCGGAAGCAGATTGGGCAAATTTCCTTGATATTTCTACAAAGTCGCTGCACCGGTATAAAACTTCTGCAGTTCATCACTTTAAGCCAATCCATTCTGAAAAAATCATTGAAATGGCTGAAGTTACAAAAGTGGGACTCGACGTTTTCGGGAATATAGAAAAACTCAAATTGTGGCTGAATACACCAAGTTTTGCATTGGGAAAACTGAAGCCAATAGAATTACTCAAGGACTCCTACGGGAAGGAAATGGTAATAAGTGAACTTAACCGAATTAATCACGGAATTTTGGTGTAAATGAAAGTGTTTAGACTTGGAAGAGAAAAACACGGGACTTTTCTGTCGGGTAAAGGAGCGGCTCATTATGGAGCAAGGTGGAATCCGATCGGCATTGAGTTGATTTATACAGCCCATAATAGGTCATTGGCGATGGCGGAAATTGCAGTTCATCTTACATTGGCAACCTTGCCGGATGATTACATGATGATCACCATCGATATTCCTGATGACATAAAAATTAAGCATTTAACAGAGGCTGATTTACCAACGGACTGGCAAGAGTTTCCTCATCCTTCTACTACTCAAAAGATAGGGAGGGATTTTGTGAATGAAAATGAATATTGCGTGTTAATGATTCCCTCTGTTGTTACTCGAGGTGATTTTAATTTGCTCATTAATCCCCATCACAAAGAATTTTCTAAAATAACCATTACAAGTGTAGAGAAATTCCCATTTGATAAGAGGATATTCAAATAAAATTAGCCGACAATACCCTTTAATCTGAGCAATGGATTATCTCAAAGTTTTTACGTTGGTTTGTAATTTCCGCTTTATTCAAAACGGTAACGATGTGATTTTTCGAAATAAAATTACATTTCAAGCATTCCAACTTTCCATTCCTCTTAATTCCACGAAGCCTTCATTGATCTTGAAAAATTTATCGAAGATTTTTTCCAGTGAGATTTCGGCTTCTTTCGTGAGAGAAATTTGACATTGAGAAAGGAAAATAGGAGCAAGTTCTGAAGTGGATTGATATTCATTCCAAATGGAAATGAGTCGCGATTTAGAATTGGAAAGTTGCTGTTTGGACAGAATTTTATCGCTTTTTTTCGAATTGACGTTGTTTTTAGCTGGCACCAAATTCCAATAATCGTTGTTGAATAACACCGAAAACGGGATAGCGTGGTCAATAGCTAAGTCTTCGATTTTTTTAATGGGTTCGCCAGACCAAGTACAGAAAACGGAATGGCCATTCTTCATTTTTTGCGACCAAAAATTTCTGATTGAAGCGGTTTGTCTTTCAATTGAAGCGGTTTGTAACAACAATTCTAGTGGCGATCTTCTAGTGTAAACGGCTAAAGGTTCATTCGCTTTTGTTTCTTTTTCATTCGAATTGGGTTGTTTCTTATTGGTTTGCTTTTGCATAAAATCAACCCAATTCATGATGATTGAATTAGAACCGGAAAGCAAGCCTCCGTACACTTTTATCCCATCGAAATACGATTTTTCGAGTAGAATTTTTGGTGAACTTTGAAGCAAATCCAAATAGCCAGCAAGGTTATTGCTTCGGATAGCTTTCCCTGCTTCCAATTGAAACAAGGAATAATAACCTTTCCCCATCGAGGAACCGATGTACTTGACCGGATTCTTCAGGATGGTTTCGTTTAAACTTTTTGCCAATGAAATGAAAAGGTGTTTAAACCCTTCCGAATATTTCGCCTTCTGAAACTCTTGATGAAAATCCCAATAGCTTTGAAAAGAATTCTGGATTTCCCTGAATTGTTCTTCAAATGCTAGTGTTCTCCCAGAATGAATTTGATCGTAGTTTTCTCCAATCAAATCCCAATAGTAAAAGATCCATTTATCACTGATTAATAGAACTGGAATGGCGAAATGGTCCGGTCTTTCTTCGATATGAGGAGATTGAGCGGTGATGATGTCAATCACTGCACGTAAAAGTGCGAACTTATACGTGGAAGTTTTGCTCTCTTGCTCGATGATTTTTTGGAAAATCAAGAGGATGTTTTCTTGATTACGAAATTCTTCCATGGTTTAAAGATAGGATGATTTGAAATTTAGTAGAAGGAAAAGTTCTGTTTAGGGAGTGCAAACAAAAAGCCCCTGCCGATCGACAGGGGCTTTGGATATTCGGATATTTTAGAATTACTCAGCAGCAGGTGCTTCGCCTTCTTCAGCGGCAGGAGCCTCTTCAGCAGCAGGAGCCTCTTCAGCAGCAGGTGCTTCTTCAGCAGCAGGTGCTTCTTCAGCAGCAGGAGCTTCTTCAGCAACTGGAGCCTCTTCAGCAGCAACTGGAGCTTCTTCAGCAGCAGGAGCTTCTTCAGCAACTGGAGCCTCTTCAGCAGCAACTGGAGTTTCTTCAACAGCAGCAGGAGTTTCTTCAACAGCAGCAGGAGCTTCAGTAACCGTTTCTTCAACAGCAACTTCAACAGCAACTTCTTCAGCAGCTTCCTCGGCAACTTCTTCAACTACTGGAGCGTTCTTCGCAGCAATGGCCGCCGCTTTTTCAGCAGCAACTTTGGCTTCAGCAGCCAATTGAGCCGTACGCGCCTTAGCAACTTTTTCATCCTTAGCTTTCTTCGCGTTATCAAGTGAAGAACCTTTGGAATCCAACCACTCCTGGAACATTTTTTCAGCAACTTCTACCGTGAAAGCGCCTTTGTCAACGCCACGCATCAAGTGCTTCTTGTACATTGCTCCTTTGTAAGATAAAATCCTACGAGCAGTATCGGTGGGTTGAGCTCCAACTCCTAACCAATAAACCGCACGATCAACGTTCAATTCAATGGTAGCTGGAACAGTAATCGGATTGTAAGAACCGATTTTTTCGATGATACGACCATCACGTGGTGAACGTGAGTCGGAAGCCACGATATAATAGAAAGGACTAGCTTTCCGGCCGTGGCGTTGTAAACGAATTTTTACAGACATTGTAAAGGTTTGTTTTTAAGTGAGGTGCAAAGGTAAGAAAAACTTTTTATTCTCAAAAGCCAAAAGGCATTTTCATTCCCTTACCGCCTTTGCCCATTTTATTCATCATTTTCATCATCTTCTGCATGTCCTCAAACTGCTTGATCAATTGATTCACGCGCTGAATATCGTATCCGCTTCCTTTGGCAATGCGCTTGCGGCGACTTCCACTCAGAATTTCAGGCTTACGGCGCTCTTCCGGAGTCATGCTCTGAATGATCGCTTCTACCGATTTAAACGCATCGTTATCTACCGGTAAATCTTTCATCGCTTTGCCAACCCCGGGAATCATGCCCATCAAATCCTTGATGTTCCCCATCTTTTTAATTTGTTGGATCTGCTCAAAGAAATCGTTGAAATCGAATTGATTCTTCCGCAATTTGGCTTCCAATTTCTTGGCTTCCTCATCCGAATAAGCTTCTTGTGCCCGTTCTACCAACGAAACCACATCGCCCATTCCCAAAATTCGGTTGGCCATGCGATCCGGGTGAAACACGTCCAACGCCTCCATCTTTTCTCCCGTACCAACAAACTTGATGGGTTTGCCTACCGTAAAAGAAATGGTTAAGGCCGCTCCACCACGGGTATCGCCATCCAATTTGGTTAAAATAACTCCGTCGAAATTCAAACGATCGTGGAAAGCCTTGGCTGTATTCACCGCATCTTGACCCGTCATGGAATCGACCACGAACAACGTTTCGGTAGGTTGAATGGCTTGCTTCACCGCCGCAATTTCCACCATCATGGCTTCATCCACGGCCAATCGGCCTGCCGTATCTACGATCAATACCGAAAATCCTTCAGCTTTTGCCTTTTGAAGCGCATTTTGAGCAATTTGAACCGCATTGTTATTTCCCGGTTCAGAATAAACTTCTACCCCAATCTGGCTGCCCAAGGTATGCAACTGGTCGATGGCCGCCGGACGGTAAATGTCGCAAGCTGCCAACAATACTTTCTGTCCTTTTCCTTTTAAACGCAGCGCCAATTTTCCCGAGAACGTGGTTTTACCCGAACCTTGCAATCCCGACATCAATACCACCGATGGGCGACCGCTGAGGTTGATTTCCTTGGCCGTTCCTCCCATCAATGCAGTGAGTTCATCGTGCATGATTTTGGTAAGCAATTGCCCGGGAGTAATGCTGTTCAGCACGTTTTGTCCCGTGGCTTTTTCTCTTACCGCATCGGTAAAATCCTTGGCAATTTTAAAACTAACGTCGGCGTCCAACAAGGCGCGACGGATTTCTTTCATGGTGGTGGCAACGTTAACGTCGGTAATTTGCCCTTGGCCCTTCAATAATTTGAAGGCACTCTCTAGTCGATTGGATAGATTTTCGAACATGCTGCAAAGTTAATCTTTTTGGTCGAGGTTACGCCCACTTTTTCCTACCTTTGGGACATGAAAAAAGGATTTTTGTTTTGGATGATGGCCTTTTCCTTTTTGGGAGCAATGGCCGACGAGGGCATGTACCCTTTGAGCGAAATTAAACGCATCAACTTCAAAAAAGCGGGTTTTAAAATGACCCAGGCACAAATGTTTACCCCTGGCGGAAACAGCCAAATCGATGCGTTGGTGCGCATTGGAGGCTGTACCGGTTCCTTCATTTCTCCTGAAGGACTCATCATTACCAATCACCATTGCGTGTTTGGAAGTGTGGCTGCTGTTTCATCTCCCGCCAACGATTACCTTACCAACGGTTATTATGCGGCCGATCGCATCAAAGAAATTCCGGTAAAAGACCTCACGGTAAAAATTACCCTTTCTTACGAAGATGTTTCGGCCAAGGTTCTGGAAAAAGCAAAGTCCATTTCCGATCCCAATAAAAAAATTGAAGCCATTCGTCAGGCCATCACTGAAATCCAAAAAATCGAAAACGAAAAGAACTCCGGGCTTTCTTGCGAAGTGAGTGAAATGTTCACCGGCAAAACCTATTATTTGTTCCGCTACCAAACCATTCAGGATATTCGTTTGGTGTACGTTCCTCCGAGGAACATCGGTGAATTCGGTGGAGAAAGCGATAACTGGGTTTGGCCACGGCACACCGGCGATTTTTCCATCGTTCGGGCGTACGTTTCGAAAGATGGAAAACCAGCTCCTTATTCGCCCGACAATGTTGCGTTTAAACCCAAAAGAATTTTGAAGATCGATTTCGACGGGGTGAACGAAAACGAAATGGTGTTCATTTTGGGATACCCCGGACGTACGTTCAAAAATTATCCGGCTTCCTATCTCAAATACCAACAAAACCAATTGTTGCCCACCACCACCAAAGTGAACGATTATTTGATCAGCTCCATGAATGCATTGGCAGCAACAGATCCGGCCTTGATGTTGAAGTTCGCTGGTAAAACTAAAAGTTTGGCCAACGTTACCAAAAACTACAAAGGAAAGATGCAAGGATTGCGTCGCACCTCCATTTTAGCCGATAAAGCCGCGTTGGATGAGAAAATTAAAGCCCATTTGGCAACCCTGCCCGGAGGTAAAAACGCCGTTGAGGAACTCAATAAAGTATATGCTGCCATGGAGTTGGCCGCTCCCCGAGATTTGTGGGTGAACAACATCACGGCCCATTCCGGTTGGATGAACGTTGTTTCCACCATGGAAGCACTCCAATCCAAAGCCAATAAAACAGCGAACCCCGATAGCGGGATGTCGGCCCTTCTTGCCGAGAATAGCACCAAATGGAAATCGATTTTGGCGAATTTTCATCCTTCATTAGAAAAGGATTTCCTTCTTTGGATGTTGAAACATGAAGCCCAAATCTTTGGAGATGGACAGCCCAATAGCGGGGATCGCACCAAGCTGGTTGCTTCGAACGGTATGATCGAAAATTTTGCTTGGTGGAATTTTGTTCCTGAAAAAGTAAGTTCATGGAAATTGGCCGATTGGCAAGTGATCATGAAGAATCCGATGTACGATTGGGCCAAACAAGTGTTGGTTCTGCGCGCCAAAATCATGGACGAAAACAACACCCGTCAGGGCGTTTTGGCCGGACTCATGCCCGAGTATTTGGAGGCACGTCAGGCTGTTTTGGGAGATCAATTTCTGCCCGATGCCAATGCTACTTTGCGTTTAACCTACGGAAAAGTAAAGGGCTATTCGCCCGACGATGCCATTTACCAGGCACCCGTTACCACGTTGAAAGGGGTTTTGGAAAAAGGCTCCAATGGCGGAGATTTTGAATATCCTGCCAAATTGAAAGCATTGCACGAGGCCAAAGATTTTGGCGATTACATTCACCCCACGTTGAAAGATGTGCCGGTAGCCATTTTGTACAATTTAGACACTTCGGGTGGAAATTCTGGTTCTCCGGTGATGAACAACAAAGGGGAATTGGTAGCCATCAATTTCGACCGGGCCTATACCGCCACCATCAACGATTTTGCGTGGGACGATAAATACTCCCGATCCATCGGATGCGATATTCGATACGTCTTGTTCGTGATTGATAAATTTTCAGGTGCTCAAAACTTAATGAAGGAAATACAGAATGCAAATCATTGATTTTATCCTCCACATCGACCAGCATTTGGTTGATTTTTTAAATGAATACGGAACTTTAACTTACGTCATCCTTTTTTTAATCGTCTTCACAGAAACCGGATTGGTTGTGATGCCGTTGTTGCCGGGCGATTCTTTACTGTTTGCCATTGGAGCTTTGGCTGCTCGCCCAGAAACGGGTTTGAACATGGGAATTTTAGTCCCTCTGCTCATTGTAGCCGCTTTGTTGGGTGATCAGCTCAACTATTTCATGGGAAAAAAATTGGGAGCTACTTTGAAGAAGAAAGAACGCTTTCTTTTTCTCAAACGAGAGCATTTGGAAAAAACCGAGGTGTATTATGAAAAACACGGACCATTAACCGTGATTTTAGCTCGATTTATTCCTATCGTTCGAACAGTTGCACCTTTTGTAGCGGGTGCCAGCAACATGGAATACCGAAAATATGTTGGTTATGGAATTGCTGGAGCCATCATTTGGGTAAATTCCATCGCTTGGATTGGTTACCTTTTCGGCAATAATCCATGGGTGAAAAGCCATTTTGAAATAGTGGTTTTAGCTGTTGTAGGGATCAGTTTCGTGCCCGTTGTTTTCGGAATCATCAAGGCTAAATTTTTTCCTTCGAAAGATTCGCAAGTTTAATTTAACTTTAAACTATGGTTAAGCGGGTGCAAGGAGTCATTCCAAATTTAATTTTGAAGGAAAATTAAGGGCATGAGTTCCAAACAACGCATTTTGATTGTTGATGATGAACCGGATATTCTGGAATTTCTAGGTTTTAACTTAGAAATGGAAGGGTATGAAGTTCAACGGGCCAACAATGGAGCGGAAGGGTTAGAGAAGGCAAAAGGATTTTTACCTGATTTGGTCCTGATGGATGTGATGATGCCCGTGATGGATGGCATTGAAGCATGCATTGAGATTCGAAAAAATCCGGCTACCTCTAAAGCCATCATCTGTTTCCTCACCGCCCGAGCCGAAGACTACTCCCAAATTGCTGGGTTGGAAGCGGGCGCTGACGATTACATTACCAAGCCCATCAAACCTCGGGTTTTGCTTTCCAAAATCAAATCGTTGCTTCGCCGTGCCGACGGATTGGAAGAGGGCATCAGCCCCAACAGCATCGAATTGCACGGCCTCATCATCGATAAAGAACAGCACCTCATTTTTAAAGGCGGTGAAGCCATTCATCTTCCTAAAAAACAATTCGAAATTCTTCTTCTTCTTAGTTCAAAACCCGGAAAGGTTTTCAATCGCGATGTTATGATGAGCCAAGTTTGGGGAGATGATATCATCGTGGGAGATCGAAATATCGACGTTCAAATTCGTAAACTACGGGAAAAAATTGGTGAGGATTACATCCGTACCATCAAAGGAGTTGGCTATAAATTTGTTAATCCTGAAGCAGATCCGCTCATTTAAGCGAATTCAATCCTTCCAAAATCACCTTCATTCCAAATTCCAATTCTTCTAAAGAAATGGTGAGAGGTGGTGCCATGCGAAAACTGCTGGGGCTGCTTAAGAATCGGTAAATGATCACTCCGTTTTGGAGGCAGTAATCGAACAACGCACCTACTTCTGCTTCCGATTTTAAATCCACGGCAAACATCAAACCCCGATTACGAATTTCCAGAATTTGCGGATGATTGAGCCGAGAGCGAATGAATTCTGCTTTTTGAGGAATATCGGCCATTAAATTTTCCGACTCAATGGTTTCGAGCACGGCCAAGGCCGAAGCAGAACATACCGGATTGCCCCCAAACGTGGTGATGTGGCCCAACATGGGAGTATGCGCCCAAAGTCCCTGCAATGTTTTGGAAGCCACCAGGGCGCCAATGGGAAGTCCTCCACCAAATCCTTTTGCGGTTGTAAACGCATCAGGAACCACCGGGGTTTGTTGAAAATAATACCACGATCCTGTTCTTCCAACCCCGCTTTGGATCTCGTCAAAAATAAGTAATGCGCCCACTTCGGTGCATTTGTTTCGCAAAGCGACCAAGTAATCGTTGTGGGCGGTACGAACACCAGCATCACCTTGAACAGGTTCCAAAATAACTCCGGCGGTGCGGGAGGTGATTCGATCCAAATCTTCCCAATTGTTCAGTCCTATGAAGTCCACATCGGGAATCAAAGGCCGAAAGGCGGCCTTCTTGGTTTCATTTCCAGAAATGGATAAGCTTCCCATGGTATTTCCATGGTAAGATTTGTGGAAGCTAATGATTTGACTTCTTCCCGTTGCTCTTCGAGCCATTTTGATGGCCGCCTCGTTGGCTTCGGTTCCCGAATTAACCAAATAAACACAGTCCAAAGTGGAGGGAAGGAGGGAAGTTAGTTTTTGTGCCAATCGGGTATTCACATCCTGAACGTACTCTCCATACACCATGGTGTGCAAGTACCGATCAACTTGTTGGTGAATGGCGGCAACCACCTTTGGATGACGGTGACCTACCGAACAAACCGCAATTCCAGCAATCAAATCCAACCATTTCCCTTTCGGGCCATAGATCCACGAACCTTCCGAATAATCGATTTCAATTCCTACTGGAAAAGGATTGGTAGGAGCCAAATGCTTGAAGAAAAGTTGGGTGTGATCCATCCGAAGTTCCGTGTTTTACTTCGCAAAAATAAGCGGAAATGGGTGGGGAATTTCTACGGTTAAATCCGATTTTTTCGCTTTTGCAAAAGGGCTTCCAAAACCTTACTCGCCCGATTGATGCGGGTTTCGGCTTTCTTGGCTTTTGCAACGTATTGACTATACTCTTTTCGGCAACTGTAGGAAAGCGATTCGTAAAAAGACTGCGCTTCTGGGAAATGCTTCCATGCCTCGGGTAATTCTGCCGGTGGAACAATTTCCGGACGAGCCGTTTGATCCCGTTTTTTCATGGAATACTCAGAAATCCACTTCGGTTTATTGGGGTCGAATTTGAATCGCAGTCCGCTCCATTTTTCGTCAATGGCAACCGAGAAATTGGGAATAAAACCGTATTCTTCCATCAGCATCCACGATTCATCTCTTCCTAAATCGCTGGCGATTTTACTGGATTTTTTGGGATGGGCAATCCAGAAAACACGAACGGATTTAAGCTTGTCTGCCCATTGATCCATAGCTTCTTGCAGGTGTTGCTGATGGGTTACTGGAATCATTACCCATGTGGGTGATTGGGTAGATGCTAGGGATTGGAAAATGTTCGGAAAATCAGGAACCCATTGGTCAAAGATGGAAACCCGATCTTCTTCTTTGATTCCCATTTTTTTGAGGTAAGCCGGCGTTAAGGAAGGATGATTTTCCATAAATGGGGAGCTTTGGAACGGTTTATTTTCCAACCTTCCGATTCCAGTCTTTGCGCTTGAACTTCTGGGCCACCCGGAAATTTGGGATTTAATTTGTAATCGTTCTGAACCACTCGCCAGTAGGGAGCAAGGGTTGGTCCGCCTTCTTTCCATTGTTCTTCGGTGGCTTCAGCCACAAAGCGAAGAAAAATTCCGGTGGTCATGGGGCAGGAATGTGCCGCATTTTGTTCATCGGCAAGGATTCTTCTCAGTTGTTCCAATGTGAGTACATCACCTTCGTGAATGTCATTCACCACTTCGGCAATTCGTTTGGGAGTAGGAATGAGAAGTGGGCCATTACCCATTTTCTTAGCCCAAATTTCGGGCATTTCAACGAATTGGGGTTCGGCAGGTTTAAGCATTTTGACCTTCCAAGGAGTGCGGGAACGCATTCCCTTTTTCGGTTGGGCAGTTTGGTTCATGATCCTTTTCTTCGGTTTCTTTCTTTGAGAATTAAACCCAATTCGCGCCCAACTTGTCCGGCAACCGAGGTGTTCTCTCTGGCGCGACGAATCAAATACGGAAAAACAGCTTCTACGGGTCCGTAAGGAACGTATTTAGCCACATTGTAACCGGCATTCGACAGGTTGAAGCTGATGTGGTCGCTCATGCCTAAAAGTTGCGAAAAGTAAACGTGAGCATGATTTTTTGGAAGTCCTTTGGCTTCCATGAGCTTCGCTAAGTGGTAGTTGCTATCTTCGTTGTGAGAACCGGCAACCAACCCAATTCGGTCGATGTGATTCACACAAAACTCAACCCCAGCGTTGAAATCGCGATCGGTCGCCAATTTATCGGGTTGAATGGGCGAAGGGTAACCCATGGTTTGGGCACGATCCCGCTCCTTTTCCATGTAGGCTCCTCGAACCAGTTTTACTCCCAAATAAATGGATTCTTTTTGGCAGGATTCAAAAAGTTCCTTTAAGTAAGATAAGCGATCGTGTCGGTACAGTTGAATCGTATTGTATACCAAAGGTTGGTTTTGGTTGTACTTTTTCATCATGTCGAAGGCCAAATGATCGATGGCCGGTTGAATCCATGTTTCTTCCGCATCAATCATAACGGGTTGATGAACCTTAAATCCTTCTTCACAAATCCAATTCACCCGTCGAATCACTTCGCTCCATTCTTTTTCTTCTTCTGCAGTAAGTGTTTTTTCAGCGCTAACCTTTTCCAAAAGGGCAAATCGAGCTACACCGGTTACTTTGAATACGGCGAACGGAATGCGTTGGTCGCCGTTGGCTTTGTGAATGGTTCGAACGATTTCTTCCGCTCCTGCATCGAATGCGGCTTCGCCTTCAAGGCCCTCCACCGAATAATCCAGAATGGTTCCAACGCCATTTTCCGACAAAGCCTGTATGGCTTGTTCGCACCGTTGAATATCTTCTCCTCCTACAAATTGTTGGTAAAGGGTGTTTCGGATAATTCCTTTGATGGGCAATTTCATTTTCAGTGCCCAGTTGGCCAATGAACTTCCGGTATTCACCAAACCAGGATTTCCCATGGTTTTAAAAAGCCAATACGCTTTATTGAGCGAAGCATTGTTTTTGTGGGCAAAGGCAATTTGAGTGTTGGAGAAGTCTAACATTTCTTGCGATTTTGCGCAAAGTTATCGTGGTGGGTATTTCCTTCCTAAATTTTTTACGGAAATAATATGACATTTTGTCACCGAGGGATTTTCCTTTTGTATTTTTGCGAGGAATACAAACATTATGGCGAATCAATTTTCTGGAAACGTATTTGAAAAAGTAACCGATGAAACCCGTCAGGGTGAGGTGTTACAAGGGATTGAACAAGGAACCAAAAAAATGTATTTGGAGAGCTACGGCTGCCAAATGAATTTTTCGGATTCTGAGATTGTGGCCTCCATCATGGCCGAGAATGGATATTCATCCACTTCGAACCTTCAAGAGGCCGATGTGGTTTTCATCAATACCTGTTCGATCCGAGAAAATGCAGAACAAAAGGTCCGCGGCCGATTGGATGTTTTTCGAATGGCTAAAAAGCAAAAACCAGAAATGGTAATCGGCGTTTTGGGCTGCATGGCCGAACGCATGAAAGCCAAATTGCTTGATGAGGAAAAAGTGGTGGATTTGGTCATTGGCCCCGATGCCTACAAAGATTTACCGAACCTTTTGGATCAAGTTGAATCCGGACAAAAAGCGGTAAACGTAATTCTTTCCAGAGAAGAAACATATGCAGATGTTACTCCCGTTCGATTGGGCGGAAACGGAGTGTTGGCTTTCGTTACCATCATGCGCGGGTGCGACAACATGTGTTCGTTTTGTGTAGTGCCGTTTACCCGCGGACGAGAAAGAAGTCGCGACGCCCATTCTATCGTTTCTGAATGCCGTGATTTGTTTGAAAAAGGATACAAAGAAGTTACTCTTCTTGGCCAAAACGTTGATTCTTACCATTGGTCCAACGAGGAAGAAAACGTGAATTTTGCGCAACTTCTCGAGCGAGTAGCCTTGATCAGTCCATTGTTGCGCGTTCGTTTCAGCACTTCCCATCCCAAAGACATTACCGATGAGGTACTCGAAACCATGGCGAAGTACGAAAACATTTGCAAATGCATTCACTTGCCGGTGCAATCGGGTTCTACCACCTGTTTGGAGCGCATGAACCGAACGTATTCTCGGGAATGGTACATGAATCGGGTGGAAGCCATCCGACGCATTATTCCCGAATGTGCAATTACTTCCGACGTGATTGCCGGATTTTGTGGTGAAACCGAAGAAGAGCACGCCGATACACTTTCCATGATTGATTTCGTGAAGTACGACATGTCGTACATGTTCAAATACAGCGAGCGTCCGGGAACGTTTGCGGCTCGCAAATACAAAGATGATGTTGATGAAGAAGTAAAGAGCCGCCGTTTGGATGAAATCATTTCCAAACAAAGCGGTTATTCTTTGGAAAGAAACAAAGAAGCGGTTGGACAAACCCAGAAAATTTTGGTAGAAGGATTTGCCAAAAAAGGACCACATCAACAATGCGGAAGAAATTCCCAGAATAAAATGGTGGTTTTCCCAACCCAAGGTCACGTTCAACCGGGCGATTACGTTATGGTGAAAATGGATGATTGCTCCCAAGCCACACTCATCGGTACATTCATCGAAAAATTATGAGTCCACAAGAGTTACAAACCTTAAAAAATAAGTTTGGAATCATTGGTGATGCTCCTCGATTGAATCGGGCCATTACTGTTGCAGCCCAGGTTGCATCAACCGAACTTTCGGTTTTAATTTTAGGGGAAAGTGGAGTAGGTAAAGAAGTTTTTTCAAAAATCATTCATCAACTTAGTCCCCGTAAACACAACAAATTTATAGCGGTTAACTGCGGTGCCATTCCCGAAGGAACCATCGATTCGGAGTTGTTCGGACACGAAAAAGGTTCCTTTACCGGAGCCATGGAAAGCAGAAAGGGATATTTCGAAGAGGTAGACGGTGGGACCATTTTTTTGGATGAGGTAGGGGAGTTGCCCACCGGCACACAAGCTCGTTTGTTGCGCGTTTTAGAAACCGGTGAATTCATTCGCGTAGGATCTTCAAAAGTGCAGAAAACCAATGTTAGAGTCATCGCGGCTACCAACGTAAATCTGCACGGAGCCATCGAGAAAGGGAAGTTTCGTGAAGATTTGTACTACCGTTTGAATACCGTCCCCATTGAAATTCCGCCTTTGCGGGAAAGAGCCGAGGATGTTCCGTTGCTTTTCCGCAAATTCTCGGTTGATTTCAGTGAAAAATATGGCATTGCTCCCGTTCGTTTAGACGATTCGGCTCAGGAAATTTTGAAACGTTTTTCTTGGCCAGGGAATATTCGTCAGTTAAGAAACATTGCCGAACAAGTCAATGTGCTCGAAAAAAATCGCTTCATTCAAGGGGAAGAATTTTTGAAGTATTTGCCCGAACACGCTCCCAAGTCCATGCCGGTCATCTTCGATCAAAATAATCCGAACGACCTTTCTGAACGCGAAATTTTGTATAAGTTACTTTTCGAAATGAAGCGCGACATCACCGAATTGAAAAAAGTTGTTGGAGGTTATTCTCCTTCTTCAAATTCGGTTGTTCCTTCCGAAATGAGCATCATTCCAGACTCAATCATTCCACCCGATTCGTCGTCATGGGTGGCAGCATCGCCAACCAATGCATTCGTTATTTCGGAAAACGTTTCTCCTCGGAAGGACCTTCGGGTTTCTGAAGTGGAGGACATTGAGGAAAATTTATCCTTGATGGAAGTGGAGAAGCGAATGATTGAAAAATCGCTTCAAAAACACCGGGGACGAAGAAAAAATGCTGCATTGGAATTAGGTATTTCTGAAAGAACGTTGTACCGAAAAATCAAGGAATATGGTTTGGAGGATTAAAGGATGCTTGCTTTTCCTGATCATCTTGTCGGGATGCCGGGTGAATTACTCCTTCACGGGAGCGAGCGTAGATCCGTCCATAAAAACCGTTTCCATTCTCCAATTTGAAAACAAAGCGCCTTTGGCTTCACCAACATTGAGTCCGTTGTTAACGGAAAAACTTCGGGATAAATTCGTTAGTCAAACGTCCATTCGGGTGATCAACAACGAGGATTTGGCCGATATTGGGTACCGAGGAAGTATTGTGGGGTACGAGGTTGCGCCTGCAGGGTTTTCGGGGAACGACCAATCGGCAGCCCTGAACCGGTTGAGCATTTCCATTGAAGTTACCTTTTTCGATAAAAAAGATGCAACCAAATCGTGGCAGCAACGATTTGTGCGGTATGCCGATTTTTCGGGCTCTGTGCCTCTTGGTTCGGTAGAATCTACCTTGGTGAACGACATTGCAAAACAATTGGCCGAGGACTTATTCAACAAATCTTTCGTAAATTGGTGATATGAATCAAAAACAACTCGTGAATCTTTGGAGCGGCAACCTCGATTTTATTCGGGCAGTTGAGGCCAAAGATTTGGAGGACTTGGTTCGCGATTATCCGTGGTTTGCGGGGGCGAGATGGGCGTGGTTGGGAAAACTGAAATTAGAACACGACCACCGTTACTTGGAAGTTTTACGCGATTCTGCACCGTATTTTCCCGACCGTTCAGCGTTGAAGAAGTTTCTTCAGCAAATGGATGTGAATTCAGAATTGGAAGGCGAAAAACAAAAGGTAAAAAAGCAAATTTCCCAGGTAGCCAGCACCATTGAATTGATTCAAAACCAATTGGTGTTGGAGCAGAAAAAAGAAGAAAAAATAATTCAAGTTCAGCGGGAGGAAGAAAAATTCTCCGTAGAAGTTCAATTGCCAATTCAATCGGAAGAAGAGGTAAAAACGGTTGCCGAACCTCCGGAAGAACGACCGTTGTTTACCCTTTCAGATTTCTTGATTCGGTACAATCAATCACCGGAAAAGGCCGAGGATTATCAGGTAAAAAAGCCCGATTTTGATCCGTTAGAGGCACAAATGTTGGCGGCGGTACCGTATTTTCCGCTCCCGCACAAAGACGAAATACCGCCGGTAGACGATATGGCACCTTTGCTTACGGAAGAAGAAATTTTTGAAGAGCCAGTGAGCGACACTTTAGCAAGAATTTACGAGGCTCAAGGTCAATTTTTAATGGCTTTAGCCGTTTATGAAAAATTGAATTTGAAATTCCCCGAAAAAAGCATTTATTTTGCAACTCGAATGGAAGCCATTCAACAAAAATTAAAGTCATGACAGGAATTTTATTTTCTCTAATCATTTTGGTATGCATCCTCTTGGTGTTGGTTGTATTGATTCAAAAACCAAAAGGCGGTGGTTTAACTGCAAGCATGTCGGCTCCAAGCCAAATCATTGGCGTTGCTCGTTCTTCCGATGTGGTTGAAAAAATCACTTGGGGATTGGTTATCGCTTTATTGGTTCTTTCTGTAGGAATGAACTTGGGCATTGATCGCACCGTAGCTGCAGCCGACGGTACCGAGCAAACAACAACCACCAATTCTGAAGCTGCAGAAATGGCTAAAACCATGCCTGCAACTCAACAACCAGCAGCTCCTGCTCCATCAGCAGCTCCTGCACCGGCACCTGCTCCAGCACCTGCTCAATAAGTCAAGTACGAAATCATAGCAAAAGCGCCTTTCGGCGCTTTTTTTTCTGCCAAAATTTTCCATCCCTTTGCATTTTTGGCAGACGATTTCTTCGGAATTGTCAAAATTTCCAGAATCCCATTCCTTTTGCTTAATGGCATAATGCTTGAATGAGAGAGGAAGATCAAAAAATCAATTTAAATTATGTCAGTTAAAATCACTCCCATTGCTGATCGGGTTCTGGTAGAGCCCGCAGCGGCAGAACAAGTTACCAGTTCAGGTATCATCATTCCTGATACTGCTCAAGAAAAACCACAACGCGGAACAGTTGTTTCCGTTGGTGCTGGAAAGAAAGACGAGCCCATGACTACCAAAGTAGGAGATGTAGTTCTTTATGGCAAATACGCCGGAACTGAATTGAAGTATGAAGGTAAAGATTACCTCATCATGCGTGAAAGCGATATTCTTGCAATCATTGGTTAATTAAATTAGGAGAGAAAAATGGCTAAAATTATTAAATTCGACACCGAAGCACGCGAAGGATTGCGTCGCGGTGTAAATGCATTGGCTGATGCTGTAAAAGTGACGCTTGGACCTAAAGGTCGTAATGTGATCATCGATAAAAAATTCGGTGCTCCACATGTTACCAAAGACGGTGTTACCGTTGCTAAAGAAGTTGATTTGAAAGATCCTGTGGAAAACATGGGTGCTCAATTGGTAAAAGACGTTGCCTCTAAAACTGCAGATATCGCTGGAGATGGAACCACAACTGCTACGGTTTTGGCTCAGGCCATCTTCAACGCTGGTTTGAAAAACGTTGCTGCCGGAGCCAATCCGATGGATTTGAAGCGCGGAATCGATAAAGCCGTTACCCAAGTTGTTAAATCGTTGAAATCTCAATCCATGGAAATGGGCGATGATTTCACAAAAATTGAACAAATCGCTACCATTTCTGCGAATAACGATAAATTCATCGGTTCTCTCATTGCCGATGCCATGAAGCGCGTTACCAAAGAAGGCGTGATTACCGTGGAAGAAGCAAAATCTACTGATACTTACGTAGAAGTGGTGGAAGGAATGCAATTCGACCGTGGCTACCAATCGCCTTACTTTGTAACCAATGCCGATTCCATGGAAGCCGAAATGGACAATCCGTACATTTTGATTTACGACAAGAAAATCAGCTCCATGAAAGAATTGCTTCCTGTTTTGGAGCAAGTGGTTCAAACTGGTCGTGGATTGATGATCATTTCTGAAGAAGTTGAAGGCGAAGCCTTAGCTACATTGGTCGTGAACAAAATTCGCGGTTCTTTGAAAATCTGTGCAGTGAAAGCTCCCGGATTCGGTGATCGCCGCAAAGCCATGTTGGAAGATATCGCCATTTTAACCGGTGGAACCGTGATTTCTGAAGAACGCGGCTACAAGTTGGAAAACGCAACCATCGACATGTTGGGCCGCGCAGAAAAACTAACGGTAGATAAAGACAATACGACCATCGTGAACGGAGCTGGAGACAGCGAAGACATCAAAGCTCGTGTAAATCAAATCAAGTCTCAAATCGAAACAACCACTTCCGATTACGATCGTGAAAAGTTGCAAGAACGTTTGGCTAAGTTAGCCGGTGGTGTTGCCGTTCTTTACGTTGGTGCCGCTACAGAAGTGGAAATGAAAGAAAAGAAAGACCGTATCGACGATGCTTTGGCCGCCACTCGCGCAGCCGTTGCAGAAGGAGTAATTCCCGGAGGCGGAGTTGCTTACGTTCGTGCTATCAAATCGTTGGCTCGCGTTTCTTCCGAAAACCTCGACGAAAAGACCGGTATCGAAATCATCAAAATTTCTTTGGAAGCGCCTTTGCGTCAAATCGCCTCCAACTCTGGGGTTGATGGTTCCATCGTGGTAGAAAAGGTAAAAAGCTCCTCAGGGAACTTTGGTTACAATGCCCGCTTAAACAAATTCCAAAACATGTTGGTAGCCGGTGTTATCGATCCAACGAAAGTGGCTCGTGTTGCACTTGAAAACGCATCCTCTGCAGCCGGAATGTTGCTAACAACCGAATGCGCTATTTGCGACAATCCAGAAGATGAAAAAGCAATGCCAGCTATGCCCGGTGGTGGCATGGGCGGAATGATGTAATTCTTCTTCTTTAACCATTTTAGAAACGCCCCGATCCAATTTTGGTCGGGGCTTTTTCGTATCTTCGCACCATGGCCGTTAAACCAACTTTGTCGAAAGGTACCCGCGATTACGCTCCCCTGGAAGTGGTAAAAAGAAAGTACCTTTTTCAACTTATTGAAGATGTTTTTCAGAAATATGGATTCCAACCGTTGGAAACTCCTGCGGTTGAAAATTTATCAACTCTAACTGGGAAATATGGAAACGAGGGCGATAAACTACTCTTTCACATTCGAAGCAATCGTTCCCTCAAAGAAACCAACCCTCAAATTGCCGAGGCCCTCAAAGACATTCCCACTGGGTTTATTCCCGAATCTTCCGATCGGGGTTTAAGGTACGATCTTACCGTGCCCATGGCACGATTCGTTGCGATGAATTGGGAAAAATTGCCCATGCCGTTTAAACGCTACCAAATTCAGCCGGTATGGAGAGGAGATCGCCCGCAACGAGGTCGTTATCAAGAATTTTATCAGTGCGATGTTGATATTGTTGGCTCCAATTCCCTCTTCAATGAGTTGGAATTGATCCATATCTACGAAGAAGTATTTACGCGTTTGGGATTCCAGAATTTTACCATCCGATTTAATAATCGGAAAGTTTTGAATGATTTAGCCAAGGCATGGGGATTTGAATCGGCCTTTTCCTCGGTGCTCATTTCCATGGATAAAATTGATAAAATTGGAGTTGCCGGATTTGCATCCGAATTGCAAGAAATGGAAGATCTTTCTTCTGCTACGGCTCTAGATTTGGTTAATCTTCTCTCTGCAGATCCTTCCGAACAATGGATGATGCTGGAAGAGGTTTTAGGAAGCACTGAAGGGTGGAAAGAAGTGGTTTATTTGGCCGAAAAAATTGGCAATACCCATGCCCAATTCGATATTTCATTGGCAAGAGGATTGGATTATTACACCGGTACCGTTTTTGAGGTAGTTACCCATGAAGTTCAAATGGGAAGTCTCGGCGGCGGCGGACGTTACGATAACCTAACGGAAGTTTTTGGACTAAAAAACATGTCGGGAGTAGGCATTTCTTTTGGTGCTGAACGCATGTTGGATTGTATGGAAGAATTGGATCTTTTCCCCACACATCTTACACCTTCTAAAACCAAAGTCCTTTTCGCCGCCTTCGATGAGGCCACCTTTGAGCAGTGCAGTTCTCTTTTGTTTGAATTGAGGAATTTGCAAGTCCCCTCGGAATTGTATCCGGAGTTTGGTAAGCTGAAGAAAGCCATGAAATACGCGGATGCAAAACAAATTCCTTGGGTGGCCATCATGGGCGATTCTGAATTGAACGAACAAAAGATCAGCGTTAAAAACATGGTTTCAGGAGAACAAAAAACCATTTCTTGGAACGAATTACTGAAAATATCATGACCCGAATTTCTATCGATCAACAGATTCCGTGGAATCATTTTGAAGCCATTTCTAAAAGCGATGCCTGTTTATCATTATCGGATGCTGCTGAAAAAAGGATTCAACATTGTTACGATTTTTTACAACAAAAACTGAACGATAACGACCGAGTTTTTTACGGCATCAATACCGGATTCGGTTCTCTTTGCAATGTAAAAATTACGAAAGAAGACCTTTCCCAATTGCAGGAGAATATCGTCATGAGCCACGCCTGTGGAACAGGAAAAGAAGTCATTGCCCCCATCGTTCGGTTGATGATGGTTTTGAAAGTTCAAAGCTTAAGTTATGGACATTCAGGTGTTCAGCTAGTTACAGTTCAACGATTGGTTGAGATGTACAATGAAGATGTTCTCCCGGTAGTTTTTGAACAAGGTTCCCTGGGAGCATCGGGGGATTTAGCGCCTCTAGCGCATTTGTGTTTACCGCTCATTGGCCGAGGTGAGGTTGTTTGGAAAGGCAAGCGAATGCCGGCCAAAACGGCCTTGGAACAGTTGGGGTGGTCACCCATTTCACTCAGTGCCAAAGAAGGCCTTGCGCTTTTGAATGGCACCCAATTCATGTCGGCTTTCGGTGTTTACAATTGGATCGAATCAGAAAAATTGTACCACGCGGCCCATGCCATTGGAGCTTTGAGTTTGGAGGGATTCAATGGAACTTCCGAGCCCTTTACCGAACAAATTCATCGGGTTCGTCCGCATGCCGGCCAATCCCATTCCGCTGGAATCATGCGTAACCTTTTGGCTGGTAGCATCATGCAGAAAAATCCGGGAAAAGCGGTTCAAGACCCTTATTCCTTCCGTTGCATTCCACAAGTTCATGGAGCAACGTTTACCGTTCTTCAACAAAGCAAGTCCGTATTCGAAACCGAGGCAAGCAGCGTTACCGATAATCCGTTAATTTTTCCGGAAGACGATTTAATCCTTTCAGGAGGAAATTTTCACGGTCAAGTTTTGGCATTAACGGCCGATCAACTTGGATTAGCGGTGCATGAATTGGGAAATATTTCGGAACGTAGAACTTATTTACTCATCTCTGGCCAACGCGATTTGCCTGCATTCTTGGTGAAAAATAGCGGATTGAACAGCGGATTTATGATTCCGCAGTACACCGCAGCAAGCATTGTTTCAAAAACCAAACAATGGTGCAATCCTTCCAGCGCCGATTCCATCGTGAGCTCGAATGGACAAGAGGATCACGTTTCCATGGGTGCCAATGCAGCCGTAAAATGCTACGAAATCATTCAGCAGGTGAAAAAGGTTTTGGCGATCGAGTGGCTGAATGCCGCGCAAGCTTTTGATCTTCGAAAGGAAATCAGCGGCGGGAAAAGCAGTCAGGCTTTGGAAGATTTACACCATCAATTTAGATCGAATATAACGTTCATGGATCAAGATCGGGAGATTCATTTGGACATGGCGATGGCTGAAAAATTGATGGATCAGGTAGATTGGAAAAATTTTCATTAACTTTACTTCATGGCTCAGAAAAGCATTCGGTATTTTCAATCCCTTGCGCAACGCACCAGCATAACCGCTTTGTTTTCGGTTGCTTTGGTGTTGATGTTGGTGGGAGTTTTGGGATTTGCCTCCATTCATGCTCGAAGCGCAGTATTGGTGTTGAAAGAGAATTTCATGATGGATATTTTCTTCAAAAATTCAGCTTCTTCCCAAGAAATTAAAGAGGTCATGAACAGCATCCAAGCCATGCCTTCAACCAAAAAATTGCATTACGTTTCACGCGAAGAAGCCGCAAAACGCTTGGATGGAGTAGAAGTTGAGTCGGATTTCATCGAGGTCTTGGGCGATAACCCACTATTGAGAAGTTGCGATTTGTACGTAAAAGCGCCTTTTGCCGACCAACAGCATTTGGCAGAAATTCGCCGGATGATCATGGCAAATCCCATTGTGGATGAGGTGAGTTACAAATTACCAGCCCTCGAACAATTCAATGAAAACATCATGACGTTGGGGCTGGCATTATTGGCATTCGCCGGAATCATTTTAGTTATTTCCATCATTCTCATCAACAATTCGGTGAAACTTTCCCTGTTTGCGCAACGATTCAACATCAAAACCATGCAGCTCGTTGGCGCTACCCATGGGTTCATTCGCAAGCCATTTTTGAAAAATGCGATCATTCAGGGATTCATTGCAGCGCTTCTGGCCTGCGGTTTGGTTGCAGCCCTTATGATTATTCTTCCCAAAACCAAACCGGAATTCAACGAAATCAAAGATTGGAACAACACCTTTTTCCTCTTTGCGTTTCTCTTTATTTTTGGAATCATCATCACCACTTTGAGCACCTTTTTATCGGTGAATAAGTACCTTCGTTTAAAAATGGATCAACTTTACGATTAAAACTATGAATCACTATTTCGGAAAAATGAACTACATCATCATGGGCATTGGTTGTGCCATCTTGGCCATCGGATTTTTTATGATGAGTGGAAAAGAAGATATTTACGGCACTTCCAAAACCGTTGTAGCGCCCATTCTTCTCATTCTGGGTTTTGTGGTGAACGGCTTTGCCATCATGTACCGGAAAAAAGAGTCTAAATGACCAATTTTCAGGCGATTGTCATTGCAATTGTTGAAGGACTAACGGAGTTTCTTCCAGTCTCTTCCACAGGGCACATGATCATCACCCAGCATTTGTTGGGAATTCCCAGTACTGATTTTCTGAAGGCCTACATGGTCATCATTCAGTTGGGAGCCATTCTTTCGGTGGTCGTGTTGTATTTCAAACGGTTTTTTCAGTCGTTTAATTTTTATTGGAAACTCCTTGCCGCATTTCTTCCAGCAGCCGTGATCGGTTTAATTTTTGGAGATGCAATCGATGCCATGCTCGGCGATGTTTCGGTGGTAGCATGGGCATTGGTGATTGGAGGAATTATCCTTTTCTTCTTTGATAAAATGATGCTTCCATGGAAGTTGGAAGGAAGAGATGAGTTGAACCCCGAAAAAATGGGATTCGGACATGCTGTACTGATTGGTTTGTTTCAATGCGTTGCCATGATTCCTGGCGTTTCTCGCTCCGCAGCAACCATCATTGGAGGAATGATTGGACCGTTCAATCGCAAGCAAGCCGCCGAATTTTCTTTTTTTCTCGCAGTTCCAACCATGTTGGGAGCCACAGCAAAAAAAGGGTACGACCTCTATAAAATTTCTCCCCAACTCATTACCGATCATGTGCAAGAATTATTGATTGGAAACGTGGTTGCCTTTGTGGTGGGACTTATTGCAATAAAAACCTTCATCGGAATATTGAACAAGTACGGTTTCAGAGCTTTTGGGATTTATCGAATTATTATTGGAGCAGCAATTCTGCTCATGTTGCAATGGGGAATACAACTGAACTTCGTGGATTAAATTTTGATTTTGTTGCCGGTGAGGTCTTGCTGGTCGACAAACCGTTGAATTGGACTTCCTTCAATGTGGTGGCCAAACTCAAGTACAGAATCAAGCCGGCCAAAAAAATTGGACACGCTGGAACTTTGGATCCGTTAGCTACCGGACTTTTGATCATTTGTACGGGTAAGAAAACCAAAGAAATTGAGTCCTACATGGGACAAGTTAAAGAATACACCGGTGTAATTCAATTGGGCGTCATTACTCCGTCCTACGATTATGAAACGGAGCCTTCGGAATACCGCGATTACGAACATATTCAAGAGTCGGATGTTTTGAAAGCCATCGAAAATCATTTTTTGGGAGAAATTGAACAAGTTCCTCCGGTTTTTTCAGCCATCAAAGTAGATGGAAAACGAAGTTATGATTTGGCCCGAAAAGGGGAGGCCCAAGAACTAAAGAAACGAAAAATCACCGTTGAGGAATTTGAAATCACTCGTTTCGATTTCCCCAATTTGCATTTTAGAATCGTTTGCAGCAAAGGAACCTATATTCGAAGTTTGGCTCACGATTTAGGACAAGCGCTGGGCTGCGGAGGAGTGTTATCTGGGTTGAGAAGAACCAAAATCGGCAACTTTCATGTGGATGATGCTTGGAATTTGGACGAGTTGGTAAAACTTTTGGAAGATCAAAAGGAAAAAGCTTCCCATGAAAATCTTTGATTTCAATTGGTTGGAAGTTAAGAAGGATCAACCTTTGGCATTGACCATTGGAACCTTCGATGGAGTTCATAAGGGACATTTATCGATTTTAAAAAAGGTCGTTGAAAAAGCCAATCAACGAGGATTGAAGTCGGCCATTTTAACGTTTTCAAATCACCCAAGGTTATTGCTTAATCCAACCGCAGAGGGAATAGAAATTCTTCAAACGGCGAAAGAGAAATTGAATATTTTTGAGGAAGTAGGGGTGGATGAGGTTTATTACTTGGATCAAGTTCCCGGTATTTTTGATTTTGAAGCGACTCGATTTGTTCAGGATGTGATCATTGATAACCTTCATGCCCAATTTGTTTGCATTGGTTACGACCATCGTTTCGGCAAAAACAGGGGAGGGGATGTTCAGTTGTTGAAGCAGTATCATTCCAGTTTTGAAGTATTGCAAATTCCGGTATTGGAAGAAGAGGCCATCGCCATCAGTTCTACCCGAATTCGAGAGGCGCTGCGCGATGGAAAAATTCAAGAAGCAAATGCCCTTTTGGGGCGCAATTACCCACTTACCGGAACAGTGGTTCACGGAAATCAATGGGGGAGAACCATCGGATTTCCAACCGCAAATGTTCAGTTGGACCATCCCCAAAAATTGATTCCGAAAGTTGGGATTTATGCGGTTGAAGTGGCGATTAATCCCCAAGAAACCTACTTTGGAATGCTCTACATCGGTTTTAGAAACGGACTGGACGGACTCGAGAAACGCATTGAGGTAAATATTTTTGATTTTGATCGAGATATTTATGGGCAGGAAATTCAAATCTTCATGCACGCATTTATCCGCGATGATCAGGAGGTGAAATCACTAACCGACTTGATTCCTTTGCTACAAAACGATAAGAAGAACGTCATCGAATTTTTCGAGAAGAAAAATTTTGTTGCTTAAATTTGGGGATGAACCAAATTTTCAAAGGAAAAGGAATGCTCATTTTGGTAGCTTCCTTGGGTTACTTCGTTGATATTTATGATCTCCAGTTATTCAATATCATTTCAACAGAAAGTTTAAAAGGCATTGGCATTACAGATGAGACTCTTTTGAAGAAGTACGACGTTTCGTTGTTCAATTGGCAAATGGTTGGGATGTTAATTGGTGGATTGCTTTGGGGGATTTGGGGAGACAAAAAGGGACGAAAATCGGTGTTGTTTGGAAGTATTTTGTTGTATTCTTTGGCCAACATTGCCAATGCCTTTGTTACGAACATTACCCAATACGAGTGGATTCGTTTGTTGGCAGGCATTGGTTTAGCGGGAGAGTTGGGTGCTGGAATTACCATGGTTTCAGAATCATTTGATAAGGAAAAACGAGGAATCGGAACCATGATTATCGCAACCATGGGTGCATTGGGTGCCGTTGTTGCAGCCCTCGTTAGTCGGAATCACTTCGGTTTTTTTGGGCTGCATCCTTGGCAAGAGGCCTATTTAATTGGAGGTTTCTTGGGATTATCCTTGCTTTTTCTCCGCGTTGGCACCTTCGATTCTGAAATGTTCAATCAAGTAAAAGAGAAGGACAATCTCAAAAAAGGAAGTTTCTTCCTCATCTTTAAAACCAAAGAACGAACACTTCGTTACCTTGCTTGTGTATTAATTGGACTTCCCGTTTGGTTTGTTGTAGGAATTTTGATTAAATTTTCTAGCCTTGATTTTCATTCCTTGCTCCGTCCCGGTGAGGTTGCTCATCAAAATGAAATCCGAGGGATTGCGGTTATTTTCTGTTACATCGGATTAAGCGTAGGCGATTTGGTTAGTGGATTATTGAGTCAATGGATGCGCTCACGTCGAAAAGTAATCTTCATTTACTTAATTTCCTGTGCGGTATTGAGTTTTATTTTCCTGGAAGTGCAAGGAATTTCATTGGCTGCGTTTCAATGGTTGTCGTTTGCACTAGGGTTTGTTACCGGTTATTGGGCCTTGTTTGTTTCACTTGCTTCCGAACAATTTGGAACCAATATCCGCGCAACGGTTACCACTACAGCTCCAAATTTTGTGCGCGGAGGAGTACTCCCAATCACCATGTCGTTCGTGGCTCTGTCTCATGTTTGGACATCCTATCATGCAGCTTACTTGGTTGGAATCGTTTGTTTTGCATTGGCCATTGCCGGTACTTGGTACTTGAAAGAAACCTTTGGCAGAGATTTGGATTTTGTAGAAGAATAAATTTAAATGAGTTGGTTTGGTTAATTTTTTGTAATCCAACTAACTCGGATTCCTTTTATCTTGTTATTTTGAATTAGTCGTGTATTTTTGCATTCCTAATTTGAAGTCATGAGGAATAAGTACATCGATCTAATTGAACAAACGTTCGATTTCCCAATGGAAGAGTTCAAAGTCATTGATAATGAACTTTATTTTCACGATATACCGATGATGGATGTCATCAAACAGTACGGTACCCCGTTGAAGATATCCTACCTTCCGAAGATTTCCCATCAAATCCAAAAGGCCAAAAAGATCTTTGCCGTTGCCATGGCGAAGTCGCTGTATGATGGAAAATACAACTATTGCTATTGTACCAAATCCAGCCATTTTAGCTTTGTTATTGAAGAAGCATTAAAGAATGATATTCATTTGGAAACGTCTTCTGCCTTCGATATCAATATCATCGAGGAGATGTACAATGCCGGAAAAATCACCAAAGACAAGTTCATCATTTGTAACGGATACAAACGTCCGCAGTACATTGAAAACATTGTTCGAATGGTAGAAAACGGATTTGAAAACCTGATTTGCGTGTTGGATAACCCAACTGAAATGGCCGCATTGAATGAAATGACGAACTCTACCGTGAAAGTAGGAATTCGAATTGCAGCAGAGGAAGAGCCGAAATTTGAGTTTTACACCTCCCGTTTGGGAATGGGCTACAAGGATATTGTTCCATTTTTCATCAAAAATCTTCAAGATAATCCCAAGATGGAATTGAAGATGCTCCACTTTTTCATCAACACTGGAATTCGCGATACGGCGTATTATTGGAATGAATTGAGCAAGTGTGTGAACGTTTATTGTGCATTGAAGCGCATTTGTCCAACTTTGGATAGTTTGAACATTGGTGGTGGATTCCCTATTAAAGATTCGTTGACGTTCGATTACGATTACGAATACATGGCCGAAGAAATCATTGCTCAGGTGAAGTCCATGTGCAATAATTCCGGGGTGAAGGAACCGAATATTTTCACAGAATTCGGTTCGTTTACGGTTGGAGAAAGTGGTGCCGTTCTCTTCGAAATCATCGATCAAAAAAAGCAGAACGATCGTGAAAAATGGAATTTAATTGATTCCTCATTCATGACTACTTTGCCCGATTCTTGGGCCATTAACAAGCGTTTCATCATGATGGCGCTGAACAATTGGGAACGCGAATACGAAAGGGTTTTGTTGGGAGGATTAACGTGCGATAGCGATGATTTCTACAATGCTGAAGCCCATCAAAATGCGATTTATTTGCCGACCTACGATAAAGAACGCCCTCAATACATTGGATTTTTCCATACCGGAGCATACCAGGAAAGCATTGGCGGATATGGAGGCATTCAACACTGCTTAACTCCAGCACCGAAACACGTGATCATTGATCGAGATGAGAATGGCGAATACTTCACGAAACTTTTTGCAAAAGAACAATCGTACAAATCCATGCTAAAAATTCTTGGTTATACGTAATTTTGGAAATGGCATTACGACAAAGCAATACAAGGAGAATGGGGATCATTCTCCTTTTTTTATCCATTGGTATTGGGATTTTCTGGCTTAAACCCTTGTTCTCGGTAAAAGAACAATGGAGTTACACGTTGCGGTTGACCTTGGTGATGATACAATTGGTGGTTTTGATGGAAATCATCAAGCAATTGATTTTGCTGTTTTCCTTTGGTAGTGGAAAGCGAGATGTGAAAAAGGCCAAGAATTTCATTTTAGGACTCCGCCAAATTTCCATCGTGGTTTATTCCTTTCAGGCGTTGGCGGTTTTCTTGTCGTTTTTCAACCTCCATTTGAAAGATTTGATCACCAGTTTAAGTGTTGCTGCTGCGGCCGTTGCCATTGTTTTTAAAGATTACATCTCGAACGTCATCAACGGCATGGTGTTGGCCTTTTCCAATCGCCTTTTGATTGATGATTACGTGAAAATTGGTCACCACCGTGGACGAATT
>CANHCV010000023.1 GCA_947459245.1 Bacteroidota bacterium | reverse complement strand
TAAGGTATGCCTTCGCTACTCGGGTTAACGTTTCAGCGGGTGGTTCATACAATTTTGTAGGATACACCTCCTTGGCGAACGATCTTTTGCGTTTCAACGATACTGCCCGTGCAACAGTGGTAAACAACACCGTTTCTTCTTTCCCTTATCTTGAAAATTTCGAAACTGGAACATCTGGAGGAGGATTTGCTCAAGGCACCTTCCCTAACGGTTGGAGTGTTACCACCAATAATTCTGGTTTCCCATTTTCATGGTACTTGTTCAATGGTTCTACCAGTTCCATTGCAACGGGTCCAACGGTTGACCATACCTTTGGGACGGCAGCGGGTAAATACACTTACACCGAGGCATCCAGTGGTCTTCCTGGCGACACCACCATTCTTACTACCCCATGTTTTAATCTTACCTCATTAACCAACCCAACGCTGGAGTTTTGGTTCCACCGTGTTGGAGTTAGCATCGGTACCATGGTTGTTGAATACGATGACAACGGTACTTGGACGTATTTGGATTCTCTTGCGGGACAATTCCAAACGGCAGAAACCGATCCATGGCAGCGCAGAACAGCAACCTTACCTTCGAGCTTAAACAACACCAAACTTCGTTTCATCGGAATTCGTGGAGCTAGTTTTGATGGCGACATGGCCATCGATGATGTTCGAGTTTTTGATTCGTTGTTGTTGAATAACGACGTAGGTATTTCTGCTGTTCTTAAACCAACCGGAAGCGGTTGTGGATCCATTACCGATTCCGTAGTTGTTACCGTTTATAACTTTGGATTAACCGCCCAATCCAACATTCCAGTTTCCTATGTTTTCAATGGAGGAGCTCCCGTAAATGCGATTGTTGCCGGATCAATTCCGGCGCAAAGCAGCAGACGTTATGCATTTCCAACATTGGTAACGGCAACATCCGGTTCTACCAATACCGTTGTTGCTTATACCAGATTAACCAACGACGGGCAACGTGTGAATGACACAGCGCGGGGCACCTTTACTCGTTTGTACTCCATTACAGGTGCCGATACTCAAACCTTTGACCCACGTCCATCGCTATGGACAATTGGCGGAGCAAATACAACCTGGGCCGAAGGAGCTCCAACTGCTTCTACCCAAAATACAGCTGTTTCTGCGCCAAACGTTATTGCTACTAACCTTTCTGGAGATTACAACAGCAACGAAGATTCTTGGATTCAAACCTCTTGCTACAACTTAGCAGGAATGACTCAACCGATGGTTAAGTTTGATTTGAATTATGAAACGGAAAACAATTACGATGGGGTAATTCTTGAATCATCAACCGATGGCGGTGCAACCTGGGCAACTGTAGGAGCACAAGGGTCTGGAACGAACTGGTACAACGGTGCCTTAACCCGTACGTATTACACCGGTCCACTTTGGATGAATTCCTCGGGCGGTTGGGTAAATGTGGAGCATTCCCTATCTGGAATTACCAACCTTTCTAATGTAATTTTCCGATTCCACTTCTTCTCCGACGGTTCCGTAGTTAGAAATGGTATCAACATTGATAACTTTTCAGTTTACGATTCTGCCATTTTGAATCAGCCCAACGACGTAGGTATTTCCAGTATTGTTAAACCTATTACAGGATGCGGTTTATCGGCTGCTGATTCGGTGGTGGTATTGGTTCGCAATTCTGGAACCAGCGCCCAATCAAATGTTTCGGTAGGTTACATCTTCAATGGCGGCGCGCCTGTTTTAGGAACGGTTGCGGGTACCATGGCGCCTGGTGCAATTGTTCGTTATGCATTTCCTTCTACCGTGAACGTTGCCGCAGGAGGTAATTATTCTTTGGTGGCCTTCACCCGTTTGGCTACCGATCAATTGCGTTTTAACGATACCCTTCGCGCTACCATTACCAACTCCATCATCAACACCTTCCCTCACTTCCAAGATTTCGAAACTTCTGTTTCTGGACTTGGAACAACCATCGGAACCCTTCCTGCCGGTTGGAATGTCGATAATTCAGGAAGAACCGGATTTACTTTCTCTTGGATGGCTCTTTCTGGATCTACCGGCTCGTTTGCTACTGGACCTACTGTGGATAATACTACTGGTACGGCTGCCGGAAAATACGTTTATACCGAAACTTCCTATGGAGCTCAGAACGATTCTTCGTACTTGTACACTCCTTGCATGAACATGTCTGCATTGAACCGTCCTGCGATGTCTTTCTGGTACCACAAAGTAGGTGCAACCATGGGCGATATGATCATTGAATACGATAACAATGGAACTTGGACGTTGTTGGATACCATTTTGGGTCAAACTCACGCCAACGAAACCGATCCTTGGTTGCAAAAAAACATTGTGTTCCCAGGACGAGTTACCAATACCAAAATTCGTTTCATTGGTGTTCGCGGAAGCAGCTTCACTGGCGATATGGCCATCGATGATGTTCGTTTCTTCGATTCTTCTGGGGTTGCTTTACGTCGTGATGCATCCATTGTTCGTGTTCTTTCTCCAACAGCTGGAACCAAAGGAACTTCCATTCGTCCTTCCGTTACCGTTAAAAACACCGGTACTGCAACCTTGAACGTGTTCGACATCAACATGTCGGTAAACGGTGTGGTAGCGCTTACGCAATCTTTCGCAGGTAACTTGTTGCCCAACGATTCGGTTACGTTCACCTTCAACAACTCCTACAACTACACGTCTTCCGGTTCAAAAACCATTTGCGTTTATTCTTCATTGTCCAACGATGTTAATCGCGCTAACGACACCTCTTGCATTACGCACCTTTCCAGCTTGAGCAATCAAGACCTAAACTCTGGCGTATTTGTTTATCCAAACCCTGCTAAAAACATGGTGACTTTGGAAATGGGTACGGCTTACAAAAACGGTACGTTGGAATTGATCAATGCACTTGGTCAGGTTGAACGCCGCCGAATTTTGGATGGAAACACCAAACAAATTCTTTCATTGGAAGGTTTGGCAGAAGGAATTTACATCTACAACATCCAATTGGATGGTAAAGTATTCCAAGGGAAATTGATGATTCAGAAATAAGTCATTCATTCGCTTATCAAAAAAGTCCCCCGAAATAATTCGGGGGACTTTTTTTTTGCGGTTTCCTTTCCTAATACCGGTAAGTCGATGACTGAACGTTTTGCATAAAAGGGGTTTTCATCTACAAGGAAATTAAATGTGAATGAATGGAACTTCCATGCAGGCCAAAAAAAAATCCTACCAATGGCAGGATGTTTTTTGTTGATGTGAAGAGGGTGTTTTTACTTCTCCAACAAACGTAAAAATTCGTTTCTTTTCTGAATATCGTGGAGGAACGATCCCAAGTAATCAACCGTAACGGTAGAAGAATGGGTGTCTTTAATACCTCGGCTCGCAACACAAAGGTGCGAAGCCTCAATCTTAACGGCAACGTCGTCGGTTTCGAGAACTTGGGAGATTTCCTTGGCAATTTGTTTGGTTAATCGCTCTTGTACTTGCGGACGTTGGGCGTAATATTGAACGATGCGATTCAACTTACTAAGGCCGATTACCTTTCCGGTAGAAATGTAAGCAACGTGTGCTTTTCCGAAAAACGGTTGAAAATGGTGCTCGCAGCAGGAGTAAAACTGAATGTCGCGCTCAATGAGCATTTGATGGTACTTGTACTTGTTTTCAAACAAGGTAATGTCGGGTTTATTGGCCGGATTAAGACCAGAAAAACTCTCTTGGATGTACATTTTTGCAACGCGAAGGGGTGTTCCTTTCAAGCTATCGTCGGTTAAATCCATTCCCATGATGTTCATGATGTCTTTGAATTTATCTGCAATGAGCATAATTTTTTCATCATCGGGGATGGCAAAAGCGTCGGGACGAATGGGTTGATGATCGTAATCACCGATGTGGTCGTCTCCGTAAAGATCGATGGAAGGTTTAGTGTTGTGGGCCATGGTATTCAACGATGTTTCGTTCGGTTTCGTATAGGGTTACGCTAAGTAACAAGTTTTGTTCAATCTTTGTTCTCAATCTGGTCCAAATAATTACACAAATATTTTCTGCGGTTGGAATCAATTCAAAAAAATCGGGGCAATCTACATTGAGGTTTTTGTGATCGTATCGCTCGCAAATTTCTTCATCGATCAAATCTGCTAACTTTTTAAGATCGTAAACAAATCCGGTTTGAGGATCGATGGGGCCGGTTAACTTAACAAGCATTTCGTAATTGTGACCGTGGTAATTGGGATAAGCGCACTTTCCGAAAACCTGATGGTTTTGTTCATCGGACCAATCGGGACGGAAAAGGCGGTGGGCTGCGTTGAAGTGCGATTTACGCGTTACAGAACAAATCATAGTCCATCAACAAAGGAAAACGATCAATTGTTTTCTTTTTCCATGGCTCGTTTGTAGCGGAATCTTTCGCGGCGACGAATTCTTCTTTTTGTTTTTTCAGCATTGCGAAACCTCAATACCAGCCAATTGGGCAATACTTTTTCTTTGATGAATGGAACACTTACCAAATAAAAAGAAAAAACATGAAGGGGGCCTACCGGTAAAAATGTGTTGGAACTGTCGTTAAACGCAGCTAAAACCAAGGTAAAAATCATTAGAAATCCTGCCACTAATCCAAATCGGAAATTGCGGGTATTTTGATACTTCCAACGGAGAAAAAGATTGGGAGAAATGAAGAAGGCAAAACCTAGTAACCACGATAAAATGGTTTTATAAATAGGAATATGGGCTGAAAAAACTGTAACAAAAGAAAATCCAGCAATGAATAAAATAATCTTCAAAATTAGAAATGATCGATTGTATTCTTTTGCATTATCTTCAAACCAAAAGATGGACATCAAAAGCAAATAAGAACTGAAATAGAAAACTGTAAAAATATATTTGTAGTCTTTCTCTTGAACATTGATGTTTTGAATGATTCCTGGTAAAGCCATGAGCAAACAGGAAACAATGAAAATTTGATTCACCTTTTTGGAAAAATCATAGTGGTGAGAAAGGTAGTGGAAGGCAACGACTAAAAAACCAGCTCCAACAGAAATGCTGGAAAAAATGGAGTCTTTTTCAATCGATTCAAAAAAAATAGCCGCAGCAATGGAAATGAAAACCAATAAATTTAAAAAACCATTTCTCATAAAATTTCTTTTTCTCGTTCGAATTCAATGGATCCGTCAAAAATAAGTCGAAAAGTTCGATGTTCTTTAAAAATTTTTCCGCCAACCATCTCCGCAACTTTCATCATTTTAGGATTAAAATCGCCAATCCAATTCATTTCCAAGGATTGATACGGTAAGGTTGGTGCTTTGGCCTTTTCCCTTTCCAAGGTTACAGCCAAGGCCGATTCCATTCCTTGCCCTTGGAAATCAGGTACAATCCCAAAAATCACCCCGAAAATTCTTTCCGCTTTTCCAGTTCTCAAATCCCACAACAGTTTAAGTTTCTGGAAAAGTCCAAACTTCCCTTTGTTCTTCCTCAACAAGGTATTGATGTCGGGCAGCATCAAAGAAAACGCAATCGGCCGATCGCCATCGAATGCAAACCATAGCAACCGCTCATCCATGATCGGCCGGATGGCTTTCATGATGGCCTGCGCCCGTTCCGAAGTCATCGCTCCAACATTTTGATGCTTCACCCATGCTTCGTTGTAAATCGTTCTAAAATGTTCTCCAAACTCTTTTAACCGATTCTTTTTCGCCATTTGAAACGTAATTCTTGGATTATTCAAAACCCTCTCGGCACGTTGCAGAATTAACCCACTTAACGGTTCCCGGATATCTCGGTAGTAGGTAAACTGTCGGAAAAAGAGTTGGAATCCGTACCTTTCAAAAAGTTCAGCATAATAGGGCGGATTGTAATTGGCGCGGTACATGGGTTCGGAAAAACCATCCATCAGTAAGCCCCAGAAAGCATCGCGCTCGCCCAAATTAATCGGACCGTCAACCGCTTGCATTCCATTTTCCTTCAACCAATCGGTGGCAACATCGAACAACAAATTGGCGGCCTCCTGGGAATGGATGCACTCGAAAAAGCCCAGGCCGCCAACTTGAATGCCGTTCCAATTGCGGGTTTTTGGGTTAATGAAGGCTGCAATGCGGCCGATGTACTTTCCATGATCATCCATTAAAACCCAACGCTTTGCCTGACCTTCTTTTAAGAGTTTGTTCTTTTCAGCATCAAAAGTCTTGCAAATGTCGCTCTCCAAATGGGGAATCCATACCGGATCATTCGCATAAATGGAAAAGGGAATGTCTAAAAAAACACGCTCCAGGGCCTTGTTATCAACCAAAATCAATTGCATGGGGCAAAAATAATACAATCCTTTTGGAATCTTGAATTCGCTCTGTTTAATCTTTTTTTAAAAAAATTAAACAAACACTTGCAACTTCATTTTTCAGAACTTAGTTTTGTTGAAGATTCCAATTAAAAGGTTAAACAATGACAGCCATCGAATTCAGTCAGAAGTTAGTTGAGCAAAAGCAGTCCCTGAAGTCTTACGCTTTATTCCTAACCCGCAACTCCGATGATTCCGACGATTTGTTGCAGGAAACCCTTTTAAAGGCGTTTTCCAATCGCACACGTTTTGCCCCTGAAACCAATTTCAAGGGGTGGCTTTTCACCATCATGAAGAACACCTTCATCAACAATTACCGCAGGATGGTGAAGCGCAATACGTTTTTGGACGCTACCGACAACTCTTATTACCTGGATTCCGTCTCCCACTCCACCGGAAACGATGGAGAAAATTCCTTCTTAGCTGCTGAAATTGAAAAGGCCTTGGTGCAACTTCCTTTCGAACTTCGTGAGTCGTTTCTCATGAATTTCCGCGGGTACAAGTACCAAGAAATTGCCGATTTCTTCCAAATTCCCATTGGAACAGTGAAGACCCGTATTCACTTAGCCCGCAAGATCCTTAAAAAGAAACTTTCCGTTCACGGATGGAATAACGAGGAACCTGCAGGCGTTTAAAACTTCTATGAAAAAATTAAACAAAAACATCGCCGTTATCGGTGCTGGTTTCGCAGGTTTATCCTCCGCAGCGTACTTGGCCAAAAAAGGATTTCAAGTTACGGTGTACGACCAACACGAACAACCCGGCGGAAGAGCCCGAGCTGTAAAGCAAGATGGGTTCCTATTCGACCTCGGCCCCAGCTGGTACTGGATGCCCGATGCCTTTGAACGATTTTTCGCCTCCTTCGGAAAAAAACCTTCCGATTACTACCAATTAAAACGATTGGATCCCAGTTATCGGGTTTTTTGGGAAAAAAACGAGCATTGGGATATTCCCGCCAATTACGACTCTTTTCTTCAATTGATGGAAACAACCGAAAAGGGTGCAGCCCAAAAAACCGAAGAATTCCTCGAGCAAGCTCGAATCAAATACGAAGTGGGAATGAACGATTTTGTTCACCGCCCGTCCTTATCCATCACCGAATTTCTCGATATCCAAATCGCCAAAGCGGCCATGAAACTCGATTTGTTGAAAAACATGTCTAGCCATGTTCGCAAATTCTACAAAGACTCTCGCATCATTCGATTGATGGAATTTCCCGTACTTTTTCTTGGAGCCATGCCCGATCGAATCCCCGCATTGTACAGCATGATGAATTATGCCGACATTAAATTGGGTACCTGGTATCCGGTGGGGGGAATGAGCGAAGTGGTGAAAGGAATGGTGAACGTTTGCGAAGAGTTGGGCGTAAAATTTGAGTTGGGACATCCTGTTCAACGCATCGAAATCAAAGGAAAGAAAGCCGATGGGTTATTGGTGAACGGACAGGTTTTTTCTTTTGATGCCGTTATTTCATCGGGAGATTACCACCACACCGAAACCAAACTCTTGCCCACCCCTTATCAAAGCTACAACGAAGCGTACTGGGAAGGCCGAACCATGGCTCCATCGTGTTTGTTGTATTACCTCGGCGTGAACAAAAAGGTGGAAGGATTGCTTCACCATAATTTGTTTTTCGATTCCGATTTCGGGAAGCATGCCCGAGAAATTTACGAAAGCCCTGCATGGCCAAGCGATCCCTTGTTTTATGCCTGCGTTCCATCCAAAACAGATCCATCGGTAGCACCGGAAGGGAAAGAAAACATCTTCTTGTTAATTCCTGTTGCTCCAGGCATGCCCGATACCCCAGAAATTCGAGAAAAATACCTTGAAATTTTGTTGGATCGATTGGAAGTCCGAACCGGTGAATCCATTCGCGATCACATCGAAGTTAACCGTTCTTTCGCTTACCAAGATTTCGTAAGTCAGTACAACTCCTTCAAAGGAAATGCGTATGGCCTTGCGAATACCTTGAGACAAACAGCATTTTTAAAACCAAAAATGCGCAGCAAAAAGGTTGAAAACCTGTTTTATTCCGGGCAACTGACTGTTCCTGGACCCGGAGTTCCGCCCTCACTCATTTCAGGAGAAGTAGCGGCCCAAGAAATTGAAAAATACTTTGCCTTATGACCGGCTTAAACCTATACCGAAAAACCAATTTCGAAATCTCCAGGAAGATTACCCGAAATTACAGCACCTCGTTTTCTTTAGGAATTCGTTTGTTTTCCTCCGAATTGCGCCCACCGATTGAGGCCATTTACGGATTTGTACGTTTTGCCGATGAGATTGTGGATACTTTCCACGATTTCGACAAAAAAACCCTGTTGGAAGAATTCAAAAAAGACACTTTCATCGCCATTGAACGGGGCATTAGCTTGAATCCAGTTTTGGACTCCTTCCAAAAAATTGTAAATCAATACCACATCGATCACGAGTTGATTGTGGCCTTTTTGAAAAGCATGGAAATGGATTTGGAGAAAATCGAATACCACGAAAATTCGTACACCGAATACATTTACGGTTCTGCGGAAGTGGTAGGACTCATGTGTTTGCGGGTTTTCACCCATGGAAAAACAGGAATGTACGATGATTTGAAAGATGCAGCCCGCAGTTTGGGTGCAGCATTTCAAAAGATCAACTTTCTGCGGGATTTGAAGGACGACTATCAAGACAAAGGGCGCACCTATTTTCCGGGCGTACAATTGGGAGTTCATTTCAGTGAAGCCGATAAGCGTGAAATCGAGAAGGACATTAAGAAAGACTTTGATCACGCTTACCAAGGACTCAAGCAACTTCCATCGAGTTCTCGTTTGGGCGTATTGGCAGCGTATCGATTCTACTTGAGTTTGTTCCATAAAATTGCCCGCTCGAGTCCGCAAACCGTACTTAATTCCCGAATTCGCATTTCCAATGTTCGAAAAGCAGCGGTAGTTGGATTGATGGCACTTCGCAATCAGTTCAATTTGTTGTGAAACTTTTTTTGTTTGCTTTCCTCTTTTTTGCGGGAAGTTTAACTGCGCGTTCTCAATCCCTAGAAGAGTGCAGGAAGTGGTTCGACCTCGGAATTGAAGACGAATCCTATGCAGAAAAATTAGCCCAATCGTTATCGAAGTGGAGCCAAAAGTCAAGCATTCAAACGGCCTATTGGGCCGCATCTCAAACGCTTTTGGCAAAACATGCATGGAATCCAGCCACCAAACTTTCGCTCATCAGCGATGCTAACGTGGCCTATGAACGGTGCGTTCTCCAAAATCCAGAATCGATGGAAATTCGGTATCTTCGTTTCTCTTATGAACGGAATTTGCCTTCTTTTTTACAAGCAGGAAACCATAAACAAGAGGATGTTAAAAAAATGGTCGCTCTTTTTCGCCAAAATAAATTCCGAGATTTACCGGCTCCTTTGGCGAAAAAAATGAGAGATAGCCTTCTTTTATTCGGATCTTGTTCAGAAAATGATCGGTTATTCCTAAAATCCCTTTCACTTTGAAAACCATTACCTACCTTCTCATCATGCTTTTTTCCTTGGCAGGTCCCTTGGCATTGTCGTTTGATGGAAGAGTAAATTTCTATAAAAAATGGAAATTTGCCCTTCAAGCAGGAATCATCGTTGCCATTCCATTCGTGGTTTGGGACAGTCTTTTCACGAAACATTCATTTTGGGGATTTAATTCCGAACGAATTCTGGGGGTGAAATTCTTTGATTTACCCATCGAAGAAATTTCATTCTTCATCGTTATTCCATTTTGCTGTGTTTTCATCGCCGAACTCCTGTCTTTTTTTAACTATCAATTTCCGGGAAAATTTTGGGATAAGCTTTCATTGCTTATCGGAATTGGTTTATTTTGCATCGGAATTCGGTTTTTCGACCAATGGTACACCTTGCTATCATTTGGTTTGGGAGGACTGAGTATCTTAGTTCTTTTTTTCATGAAAGCTATCAACTGGAATCGTTTCTGGTTGCTTTACCTCATCCATTTGATTCCCTTTTTGGTGGTAAATGGATTTCTGACTTATTATCCCGTTGTTTGGTACAACAACGCCGAGAACTTAGGGATTAGAATTGGGACCATCCCTATTGAAGACACTTCGTATTCATTGATAGCACTTTCATGGAATGTGTATCTGTACGAATTATTCAAAAGAAAAAAACCGAGTGAAAAAATCTAAATCCAAAAATATTGGCATCGTAGGAGCGGGAATTGGTGGGCTTGCTGTAGCTATTCGACTTGCGCTGAAAGGACATCGTGTAACGGTTTATGAGGCAGGAAACGATGTTGGAGGAAAGCTATCCGAATTGAATGCCCAAGGATTTCGATTTGATAAAGGGCCTTCCTTGTTTACCATGCCGGGTTTGGTGGATGATCTGTTTCGGAAAGCGAAAAAAAATCCAAGAAGCTACTACCAATACCAGCGTTTGGATCCCGTAACCAAGTATTTTTTCGCCGATAATACCGAATTTTCGGTTCCGTCAGACGCCCAAGAGTTTGCCGAAAAGGGTGCCGAATTTTTTGGAGTTCCCTCTGAAACCATTTCAAAAGTGCTCAAAAGAGCATCCAAGCAATTCTACGAAACCAAAGAACCCTTCTTGGAAAAACCCATTCAGAACTTTTTTTCCATTTTCACCTTAGAAAATATTCCGCTTTTTTTCAAACTGCCTCAATTTAAAATTTTCCAATCCCTGCATCAAAGGAATCGTGCAGATTTAAAAAATCCCAAGCTCATTCAGATGTTCGATCGTTTGGCTACGTATTCCGGATCGAGTCCTTTCGAAGCTTCTGGAATTCTTCAGCAAACGGCGCATTTGGAATACAATTTAGGCGCTTTTCTTCCTGAAGGAGGGATGTACAGCATTGCAAAAGCGTTGAAGCAATTGGCCCTTGATTTGGGCGTGGAGTTCAACTTCAATTCAAAAGTCACCAAAATCAATGTCCATCAGGGTCGCATTCGATCCTTGAAAGTTGGCCACTTGGAACAGCCTTACCAAACCATCATTTGCAATGCCGATAACCATACGGCGTATGAATCGCTGCTTCACAACGCCAGTACCCACATTGTTGATGACCGAAAAGAGGAACCCATGTCCTCTGCTCCCCTGGTATTTTATTGGGGAATGAAGGGCTCTTTCCCTCAGTTAGACGTTCACAATATTTTGTTTTCATCCGATTACAAAAAGGAGTTTGACGAGCTCTTCAATGAAAATAAGGCTCCCATTGATCCCACCATTTACATCAATATTACTTCCAAAGTTGTTCCTACCGATGCTCCGGAAGGCCATGAAAATTGGTTTGTGATGATCAATGTTCCTCCGAGGGACAAGAAAGACAATTGGTTTGAAAAAAGGGAACAACTCCGCAAACTCATCATTCAAAAGATTCAAGACCGGTTGGGAATCAATGTTTTGGATCATTTGGTTTTCGAAGATTCCCTTGATCCTTACACGTTGGAAAAAAGCAATGGCGCCTACCGGGGCAGCATCTATGGAAACCGTTCCGTTGGCGCATGGTCCATGTTCAAGCGGCAACCCAATCAATCGCCCATCAATGGGTTGTATTTTGTGGGGGGCACGGTTCACCCCGGGGGAGGAATCCCCTTGGTATTAAGTTCTGCGAAGGTTACAGCAAATTTGATTCTCGATAAGGATTCATGATAACTGCCCAACCAAAACGCGGAGTACAAGTTCTATTATCGGGAATGCTCCAACTTTTGGCTATCTTTTTTTTCACCTCCATCCATTGGCCCACCCAACAACCTCACCCCCAACGTCCGGTACTGTTCATTGGAAACCATCAAAGTTGGTGGGACGGAATTCTGGTTTTCATCCTTCATCAAAAAATATGGAAAAGGCCCTTCTTTGCCATGATGCTTTTTCCTGAACTTAAAAAAAGACGATTTCTTCGATTTATCGGAGCTTTTTCCATTCGAAAAAACCACAAATCCATCCTTGAAAGTTTGCACTACTCGCTTGAATTGTTGGAGAAACCCAACAGCGTGCTCGTTTTCCCCCAAGGCCGTTTGGAAAGTCAGTTCGTTTCTCCGCTTCACCTCGAGAAAGGAATTCAGTACCTGATCAAACACCTGCCAACTCAGGCCGAAATTTGGGCCCTCTCCATTCACTATTCCATGACGGATTCCATTCGGGCCCAATGCCATATTTACGTTCAACCCCTTGCAGCCCGAACTCCCCAAGAAGTGGAAGCAGAATGGAATGCTTTTCACCAAAGTTGCATTGAACTCCAAAAACAACAATGGATTTGATCATGCTCATCGCGGTTGCTTGGTACGCTCTTGTTCGGTTTGGGGTGTCGGTCATGAATTCTTTTTTTCCATCATTCCTTCCCCATCATTCCGAAACGAAAGATTTGCCCTCGTTGTCTTTGTGCATTCCCATTCGGAATGAAGAAAGCCGCCTAGAAGCTTTTTTTCATGACTTAACAATCAGCGGCTTTTCGGGGCCCGTGTTGTTTTGCGACGACAACAGCACCGATTCTTCGCTCCAAATCCTTCAAGAATTCGCGAAAACCCGACCCAACGTTCATCTTTTTTCCTCTCCACCGCTTCCAGCTCACCATTTTGGAAAACCAATGGCTTGCGCAACCCTCAGCCCGCACATCACCACGCAATACGCTCTTTTTTTGGATGTAGATGTTCGGATCAAGCCCCAAGCATTTCGGGATTTAATTGATGCGGCAAGTACCGATCAATCCGATTTGCTTTCCGTGTTTCCATTTCAACGGTTTCGGTTTTTAGGTGAGGAATTGGTGGTTCCGTTGATGTTTCATTTGTTGCTTTCCCACTTGCCGCTTCGGTGGATTACCCATCAAAAATGGTGGAGATTCGCAGCCGCAAACGGGCAAGTTCTGCTGTTCCGAACCGAATTTCTGCAAAAACACCAACTTTGGAACAAGGTAACCACCGAAATTATTGAAGATATTAAAGTGGCTCAATGGACCAAAAAATTGGGTGGAAAAACCACCCTATATTTTTCAGATCCTCGAATTTCCACCTTCATGTACGAGGGAATCGCAGAAGCGCGTAACGGATTTTCCAAAAATATTACCCATCTTTTGGGTGGATATGTTGGCGCTTTTGCTCACCTAACCACCGCATTATTTTTCCCCATCGCCCTGTGCTTCAGTCATTTTTGGTGGTGGAACATCGTCTTTTTCGTGCTGGGTTGGATCAGTTTCATGATCAATCTAAACCGCAAAACCGCACTTGTCCCGTTTCAAAGTTGGGTATATTATCCCTTTTATCTCATCCATTTTTACCGAACTTTGTTCTTTAGTTTATGGAACACTACGCGAAAAACGAACACGTGGAAAAATCGAATCATGCCTGGTTAAACTTTCTTTGGTGGTTGTACCTCAGCATGCACTTTTTTGGGATGCTGGGCATCAGTTGGGAAATCACTCGCCCCTTCTTTCTTCCATTAACTCCACTTACCCTTGGATTAGGCACCTTTTTGGTGATGTTTCACCTGAAATCGTCCTCGAAAAACCTGATTTTATTTGTGATTCTCGCCATCTTAGGGTGGTCGGTGGAGGTTGTGGGTGTTGCAACCGGGAAGATTTTCGGCACTTACGCTTACCAACAGGCCCTTGGCCCTAAAATTTTGGAAGTGCCTCCTACGATTGGTCTCAATTGGGCAATTCTTGTGGTTCTTTTCGCAAGCTTTTTCCCGCAAAACTGGAAAACTCTTCCCCGCGCTTTGGGAATTGGACTGTTGATGACCGGGTTGGACGCCATCATTGAGCCGCTGTGTTGCTTTTTAGATTTTTGGTGCTGGAGCGATGGCGGCCCTGGATGGAAAAACTTCGTTGCTTGGTCCATTTTAGGAACCCTGATGGGTTGGATTTGGATTTCTTTTTCTGAAAAACACCATCAATCCTACATTTTCAAACGAATGACTTGGGTGCAAATTGCCTTTTTTGTGGGGTTGATTTTGTTGAATTAATCCCTACTTTTTGGATGGAACTGCTCGAGGGTTTGTCGTAAAAACTCCCGACTTAGGTGGGTATAGATTTCGGTGGTGGTGATGGACTCGTGTCCCAATAATTCTTGAACGATGCGCAAATCGGCCCCGTTTTCTACCAAATGCGTAGCGAAGGAATGCCGGAAAGAGTGCGGACTTACTTGTTTGTTGATGCCGGCATTCTGGGCCGCCTCCTTGATGATGAGGAACACCATCACCCTGCTGAGTTGTTTGCCTCTTCGATTGAGAAACAGGAAATCTTCTTGCCCCTTGGCGGGCATTGCTGCGGTTCGTTGAGGAAGGTAATTCGCCAATGCCCGTAGAGATGATGTGCCCATCGGAACCAAGCGCTCCTTGTCGCCTTTCCCGGTTATTCGAATCAGTTCCATGTCCCAATTGATCTTGGAAAGCCGAACATTGACGAGCTCAGATACCCGCAAACCGCTTCCATAAAGCAATTCGATCATGGCCACGTTGCGGTGCCCTTCCGGTTTGGAGAGATCGATGGTGGCAAGCAGGGCATCGATTTCTTCCACCGTTAACACATCGGGAAGCAATCGTTCAATCTTCGGCAAATCGAGGTAAAGGGCTGGGTTATCGGTTAGTTCTCCTTCTTCCACCAAAAAGGCGTAGAAACTTCGCAAACCCGAAATGATTCGCGCTTGGCTTTTCCCGGAAATTCCGAGCAAATGAAGTTCTTTCAAAAAAGCTTGAAGGTGATTTTGCTTCACCGGAATGGGAGAAGCAATGGCAAAGCGATCGAGAACAAACGCGGCCAACTTGTTAACGTCGGCCTGATAACCCAAGAAAGTATTGATGCTTAGGGAACGTTCCAATTTGAGGTAGGCCTCAAATCCTTTCAAATGGGAGTTCCAACTCATTTTCAGGGATGCATGATGGCCTTCTTCGCCAACAACTGCTCTTCCGTTTCTTTGTGTAGCGCATCGGGAATGCAGCAATCTACCGGACAAACGGCAGCGCATTGAGGTTCTTCGTGGAAGCCTTGGCACTCGGTACACTTGTCGGGAACGATGTAATACACCTCATCGGAAACGGGAGCATTCCGCTCATCGGCATCGTGCTGTTTTCCATCAACAAAGGTGAACATCCCGGCTAAATTGGTGCCATCGGCAAAACTCCAGTCAATGCCCGACTCGTAAATAGCGTTGTTGGGACATTCGGGTTCACAAGCTCCACAGTTAATGCATTCGTCGGTAATGATGATGGCCATGCTTTCGTACTTTTGTACAAAATTACTCAAGAAACCTTAGCATGGAACCTTCTTCTCCTTCATCTTTTCTAAAAAACCGAATTTCTGCTCTTTCGCAGCTTTCTACTTGGTACAGAAGCCTTTTGAATGATGAAGATCATCCCGTTTGGTTCCGTTGTTCCCAAGAAAACGCGTTTTTTACCGAAGATTCCATTCGTCTTGCCTTGACTACTTGGGCGGATGCCCTCACCGAATCGGGACTTGAGGAATGGGCTTCTTCTTATTCCATTCCCGAGCAAAACGAACAAGTTGTTGGGGTTGTGGCTGCAGGCAACATTCCGTTGGTGGGCCTTCACGACGTGCTTTGTGTACTTTTAGCCGGTTTTCGTTTGCAGGTAAAGCCCTCTTCCTCCGACCGTTATTTGATGGTAGAAACCTTGCAGTTTTTGGAACAATTGCCCGAGTTTTCGGGAAGAATTGCATGGGTGGAGAAACTTTCTGGCTACCATAAAGTAATCGCTACCGGAAGCAACAACACCAACCGTTATTTTGAGGTGTATTTTCGACATGTTCCGGCGTTGTTAAGAGGAAATCGGAATTCGGTTGCCATCCTCACAGGGGACGAAACGGAAGAGGAATTGACCAACTTGGGCAAGGACGTTTTCACGTATTTCGGATTGGGATGCCGCAGCATTTCCAAGTTGTTGGTCCCACGCGGCTATTCGTTCAATGCTTTATTTGAGGCGTGGGAACATTTTTCGGAGATCAAAAACCATTTCAAATACTTCAACAATTACGAATACCATTTGGCCGGTTACTTGGTGAATCAAATACCATTTTTGAGCAACGATTGGGTGATCATCAAAGAAGATGAAAACTGGAGCAGCCCCATTGGAGTAGTGAGTTATTCGGTTTACGACTCTTTGGAAGAGGCCAACCAACTTTTAGAAACCCATGGAAAGCACATCCAGTGTGTGGTAGGAAAAGGACATCTTCCCATTGGATCGGCTCAATTCCCGAAGCTGAACGATTACGCCGATCGGGTGGATACGTTGGCCTTTCTATTGGCATAAAAAAAGGGGTTGACCGAAGTCAACCCCTTTTTTTATTGGATGAACGGTATTATTCTTTCACTTTACCGCCTTCAAAACGCTTGGAAAGGTCAAGAACCAAAGCCGAAGCGATAAACACGGAAGAGTACGTACCGATGATCAATCCCATGGATAAGCTGAAGCTAAATCCGCGCAATGCTTCTCCACCGAAGAACAACAGAATTACTGCGGTTAGTAATACCGTTAATACGGTAATGATGGTACGACTTAGGGTGGCGTTCATGGCTCGGTTGATCACCACTTCTGCATCTTCTTCACTGTTTTCACGCAAATATTCGCGCAAACGGTCAAATACTACTACGGTATCGTTCACCGAGTAACCGATGATGGTTAAGATGGCTGCGATGAAGTTCTGGTCGACCTCCAACGAGAACGGCATCACTTTCCAAAGTACGGTGTACAAGGTAATGATGAAGAAAACGTCGTGGAACAATGCCAAAGCAGCACCCATGGAGTAGTACCAACGTTTGAAACGGATCAACAAGTAAACACCGATGGCCAAGATACTCCAGAACACCGCTTGGAGCGCACCCCATTTGATGTCATCCACGATGGTAGGACCCACTTTGCGCGACTCGATGATGTATTTATCGGAACCAACAAAATCTTCTTTAGAAACGGTACCCATGAACGTTTTCAAACCGTCGTACACCATGCCAGCCACTTCTTGATCGGCTTCAACGGTATTGATTTCAATCTTTTCTTTGGTTGCAATTTTGTAACGATTGGTGAAACCTGCAACGGTTTTCACCTCGGGAGACGATTGTGCAAACACTTCATTCAAACCCTTACGAACTTCTTCTGAATTGATTTCTTTATCAACCGGCAATTGAATGGTGTACGTTCTTCCTCCTTTGAAATCTACCCCATAGTTCAATCCGTTGGTGAACAACGAAACGATACCAATGATGATGAATACGGAAGAGAAAATGTACATGTACTTGCGCTTGCCCAAGATGTTGTAGTTCGCACCGTGGAAAAGTCCTTTTTTGCCTTCTGCAATGAAGTTGATGACTTGACCCTTGGCCAATAGTTTTTCCATGATCAAGCGGCTCACCAAAATTCCAGTGAACAATGAGGTTACGATACCCAACATCAACGTTGTAGCGAAACCAAGAATGGGTCCTGTACCAAAGCTGAACAAAATCAAACCGGTGATGAAGGTCGTCGCTTGAGAGTCGATGATGGAAGAATAAGCGTGGGTGAAACCGTCGGAAATGGCTTTGGCTTTGTCGGCCGTTTTCTCCATTTCTTCTTTGATGCGCTCATAAATCAATACGTTACAGTCAACCGCCATACCCATCGAAAGAACGATACCGGCAATACCAGGAAGGGTTAACACCGCTCCCATGTACGCCATGATTCCGAAGATCAAAGCCAAGTTCACGAACAAAGCTGCTACCGCTACGGTACCACCTTTGCGGTAATAGAAAATCATGAAGCCCATCACCACCAAGAAACCGAGTACGGAAGACATCAAACCGGAAGAAATAGCTTCTTCACCCAAGGTTGGTCCAACAACCGATTCTTCGATGATTTTTGCAGGAGCTGGCAATTTACCGGACTTCAACACGTTGCTCAAGTCGTTCGCTTCGTCAACGGTGAAGTTTCCAGTAATGTTGGAACGACCACCGGTGATGGGGGTATTCACGGTTGGAAAAGAATATACGTAGTTATCCAAAACAATAGCAATGTCGCGACCTCGATCATCTTTGCTGCGAGGAGCATTTCGGGTGGTTAATTCAGCCCATTTGCGAGCTCCACGGCTATCCATGCTCATGTTTACTTCGTATCCACGGCCCGATTGAGAAACATCGATGGATGCGTCGGTGATGACGCTACCTTCTAATGGAGGCTCGCCGTTAATGGTGTTTTTAACCGCTATTAGTTTCAAGAACTTCAAAGCGCCCTCATCTTCGGTTATTGGTTCGGCTTTTACGGTCCACAACAATTTCAAGTCACGTGGAAGGCTCATTTTAACCAAGTCAGATGCCAGCAAAGCATTTAAACGGGCGGTATCTTTTGGAAGGGCGTACCCAACGACGGAACCTTGCCCTACTTTTGTTCCACCTTTACCTTGGGAAACGTTAGGTGCTAAATAATTGAACAGTCCAATTTCTTTGGATTTTCCATCTTTCCCTTTAGCAACGGTTGCTTTCGCTGCAGTGTCTTTATTTCCACCGCTCAACAAACCAGCAGAACCGGTGTCGGTCGTGGCTGCAGCAGCAGTTGTGTCTTCAGCACCGGTTACCAAAGAAGCGGAATCGGTGGAAGTTTCTTTCTTGTCTTTGCTTTCTTTCTTGGAGATGCCGCGCAATTTCTCGTCAACAGTTACCAAGGTTTGCATGATTTCTCCGGCTTCGTAGGTTTCCCAGAACTCCAAACGAGCAGCGGTTTGCAACAGTTTACGAACACGCTCAGGGTTGGAAACGCCAGCCAATTCAATTAGAATACGGCCGGTTCCTTGCTGGCGACGGATGTTCGGAGATACTACCCCGAATTTATCGATACGGTTGTGCAATACGATCAACGAACGGTCAATCGCATCTTTTGCTTGTTCGTTCAAGTATTTCACCACATCATCATCGGAAGTGGAAGAACCGATTTTACCGGCGTTGGCACGAATGGCAAACGGACGGTTCAACGGTTGGTTGGGGTTTACCTCTTTGAAGGCGCGAACAAAAGACGCCACGTAATCTTCTTGAGAATTGCGTTGGAATTCGTTGGCTTTGTCCAATACCTGTTGGAAATTGGCATCTTTGGTGTTTCCAGCCAAGGCTTTGATCACATCGCCCACGCTTACTTCCATCACCACGTTCATCCCGCCTTGCAAATCCAAACCAAGATTCATTTTGGCTTTTTGCAAATCGTTGTAGGTGTACCACAAGAAAACGTTTTGATCGGAAATGCTGTCTTTGTAGGACTGCATGGCTTTTGCATCGCCTTTGGTGATCGCTTCAATATCCGCATCTTGGGAATTGGCGAAGTAGGTCAAACTTAATCGACCCAATGAAATGGCTACCAAAACAATGGTTAACCACTGAATAAATCGTTGTGCTTTCATATTTTAATTTGATTTTTTTTAATGATGATGACTTCTCCCTTCAAAGAGGAAGATGGAAATGGCGGAGGTCAATCCGAAATTAAGGGGCTTGTGAGGGGCGCGCTACCGTGCACAACCGCTGGAAAACCACCGATTGATGCGCGCCAAAATGCGGGCGGAAGGCCTGCTTGGCTTCTTCCTGATGGAAGAATTGGATTTCGAATACCATGCCGTCGTTCAAATCCGGCAAATCGACCGATTTCAAGGAAACCTGAACGGCCGATGTGGAGGGTTGAACCATCACCTGAGCGTTCAATTCTTCTTTGGTAGAAGATTTCTGCTCTTTGGTTGAACGAGTGGTTTTGGGAGAAAAGTGCGGAAACGAAGCAAGAGGAATGGACAAAAACAATGTCCAAACCAAAAACCATTTCCAAATTGCGCCTTTTCCGTGCATAAGCTTCAAAGATACATTCGTTAAGGCGCAAGTTCCAATGAAAAAGTGGAAAAAGTGGACTCGATTTGCCCTAATATTTCGAGGATTTCATTTTTATCCATGGAGCTCACCAAGGCCATGCGAACGGGTTTGAAATCGGGATATCCTTTGAAATAGTTGGCGTAATGACGGCGCATTTCGAGGATTCCCAATTTTTCATTTTTCCATTCCATGGATTTCTGGAAGTGTTTTCGGCAGGCTTCCACCCGTTCGGCGGTGGTGGGCGGTGCCATTTTTTCTCCCGTTTCCAAGTAGTGTTTGATCTCTCTAAAAATCCATGGATATCCAATGCTGGCCCGACCAATCATGATTCCATCCACTTGATATCTTTCTTTGTACAACTTCGCCTTTTCTGGAGAATCGATATCTCCATTCCCAAAAATGGGAATTTGAATGCGGGGATTGTTCTTAATTTTTCCGATGAGGGTCCAATCGGCCTCTCCTTTGTACATCTGTACGCGGGTTCTCCCGTGAATGGAAACCGCGGCTACGCCAATATCTTGCAACCGCTCCACCACTTCCTCAATGTTTTTGGTTGATTCATCCCATCCGAGTCGGGTTTTTACGGTAACGGGAACGGTGCTTCGCTTAACGATTCCTTCGGTAAGCTTCACCATTTTATCAACGTTGCGAAGCAGGGCAGATCCTGCATCTTTGCAAACCACGGCTTTAACCGGGCAACCGTAATTGATGTCGAGCAATTCAGGTTTTGCTTCGCACACCATGTCTACCGAACCCCACATGGCTTCTTCGGCACCTCCAAAAATTTGAATGCCCATGGGGCGTTCTTCGGGGAAAATATCGAGTTTTTGAACGGATTTTGTGGCATGGCGAATGAGGCCTTCCGTAGAAATGAACTCGGTGTACATGAGATCAGCGCCATTGTCTTTGCAAACGGCCCGGAATGGAGGATCGGAAACGTCTTCCATGGGTGCCAGAAGTAAAGGGAACGCGCCTAAGTCGAGGTTGCCTATCTTTGCCATTGAATTGCAAAAATACACTTCATGAGCGAAACCATCGAACGGAAAAACAGCTTGATTCCATTGATAGGATTTTTTGGGTTGGCCATGCTCAGCGCCTCCCTGTTTGGTTTCATCGCTACGGCCTTGATGGCGCTGATTTCAGGTCAAGATGTTTCTCACTTTTCCAGCTTGAAAAATTACTTGGCAGATACCCACGCTTCGGTTGAATTCAAGATCATGAACTCGTTTTTCCTATTCGGATTCTCCATTTTTCCGGTGATTTTGTACCGGTTGTTGGAGCGGGATACCGAGTTTAAAAACCTCCTCTCATTCAAGAAATTGAACGGAAAAACAGTGTTGTTTTGTTTGGCAGGAATGGTGGGCACGGGGCTGTTGGTGGATCAAATCAACGGATTTTTAGAACCCGTTGTGGAAGGTTGGATGAGTGAGCAGGGAGGTTATTGGATGGAAATGGACCGCTCGATGAAGGAAACCTATGCGTTAACGTCGAACATCAGCGGCTGGGCCGATTGGACGATTTCGATCATTGGAATGGTGATGATTCCGGCGATTGGGGAGGAATGGGTTTTCCGGGGGGTGATGTTTCGGTATTTGGAGCGGATGGGATTGAAGCCGAATGCGGTGATTTGGATTTCTGCGATAACGTTTTCGGCTTTTCACTTGCATCCCAGCGGTTTTGTAGGTCGTGTTTTATTGGGTGCGGCTTTGGGAATGATGGTCTCGAAAACGAGGAACATCGGTTATCCCATTTTAGCCCACGGATTGAACAACTTGTTGGCGTTGGTGTTGGGATGAAGGTTTTAGGCAAGTTAACGAAAACATCTTTTCGAAGAGATTTCTCCATTTGTATGATGTAGGTTCGTCGCATGCGTTGAACCTACCTAAAGAATGGTGAATTTTCAGGAGTTGATTGTAGAACAGTTGACGAATGTATCGGGACAATGTATAATAATCGTTTCAGGATATTGGGTTGATGTGGTATGAAAAACGTGGAAGATTTTAAAAAAAAGTCTCGCTAACCCAGGGGGCCGCCACGCATTTTATCCCGAAATGCTTCGGGACCTCCCCATGCACAAAGCTAAATTTTTTATGCCTCAATGTCAATGATTTAAACGTTTATAAACGTTTAAATCATTCGGAGCAAAATTGGATGAAAGACGTGAAACATTTCAAAAAAATACCGCTAACCTAGGAGGGCGCAATTTCATAAACTAAGAGTCGTGTTTTATTGGGTGCGGCTTTAGGAATGATGGTCTCGAAAACGAGGAACATCGGTTATCCCATTTTAGCCCACGGACTGAATAACTTGTTGGCGTTGGTGTTGGGATAAAGGTTCGATTTGTTCGACAATTGATTTTTGAACAAAAGGCTGAAATTTAACTTGCGTTGAATCGAAAATGCCCCGAAATTCTTCGGGATCGCCTCAATAACCCAAAACTTACAGGTGACTTTCCAAAATCTTCAAGAAAGCATTGGCTTAGTTACCAAATTTTGGTAACTTCACAAAAAAGAAGAAATCATGGGAAGAAACACATCCATATCATTGGGTAATCATTTCGAGAGTTTCATAGAATCAACGGTTTCGAAAGGCCGTTTTAGCAACGCCAGCGAAGTAGTACGCGCTGGACTTCGACTTTTGGAAGAAGAAGAAAGCCGAATCACTGTATTACAGCATGCAATTCGGGAAGGAATTGAAAGTGGTCGCGCTGTTGACTTTGATCCGAAAAAACATTTAGAATCTCTCAAGTCTAGAAAAAAATAATGGCCAAGTTTTATTTAAGCAACAAAGCCGTTGATGATTTAAATGACATTTGGGATTATACCGTAAATACTTGGTCTGAAAAACAAGCCGAGAATTATTACTTGTTACTGATGAATTCTTGTCAGGAATTAGCAAACAAACCCAATCTAGGGAAATCTTATGATGCCGTGGAAAAAAATGTATTGGGTTTTAAAACCGGTGAACATCTTATTTTCTACCAAATCGTGTCTCAAAAAGAAATTGAAGTTGTTAGAATTCTTCATGGAATGATGGATATCAAAAAACACCTTTAACAGCGGTATCTTGCAACTGCCTGGGTTGCGCTTCTCCCGAAAATCCTACTTGAAGTACCTGTGCTTTAATTAGAAATTGGGCTTACCACATCACTTAGGGGCAGGGTTTTCAATGATGGAAATGGACTTTTGAAGAACCAACGAGTTGGGTACGGTGATGATTTCCCCCTCATTTGTTTTCAAGTGAATGAAAAAATAGGTGAGGTCGGTAACCTCTCCTTCAAAAGGATAATCTTTATCCAAAACTTTTAAGGTATCGCCAATTTTTAATGGGTGATTAAAAAACAGCAATAGGCTGGACGTAATATTGGAAAGCAACGACCATTGAGCAAAAAATGCAATTCCCAACGCCGTAATCACCGTTCCAACAAAAACAGCAATTTCACTTTGATTAAGTCCCCAAATGGCCGAAAGAATGATTGTTGAAGTGATGAATGAGAGCAGATTCAAAACTTTAATGATCATTTTTCTTCTTCCTCGTTGCAAATGCGTATGCTTTAACGAATTGTTTACGATGGTTTTGATGAAGTAATAAACCAAAGCATAAACAACAATTACGATGAGGGTTTCAATGATTTGAATTCTATACAAAGTCATATTCAAAGGTTTGATGCATGAACGTTGAATTCAACGTATTGTGCAAAGATATGGGAATGAACACACAGATTGGGCCAAAACCATGGTTCGCAAAAAAAGCAAACCGAGCCCCTCCCAAAACCATTCAAGCTCCCCAAACCAATCCCAAAAATCTGCCTTTCCTTGTAACTTTGCAGCATGAAAATCCTCTCCTTTCTCATCGTTTTTGGAGCAATCGCCTCCGCCTGCGAAAGAAAAACATCTTCCAAGCCTTCCCAAAATTCAACTTTCCCCCAAGGATTCTATGTGGTGGCCCTTCCCATGAAAATTGGCAAAGGTTCCGGTGCCCCACTCCGACTCGCGGCCTTCATCAAATCCTAATCTGTGATTCTTCCTCCACACATTCAACAGCATTTTTCTCAAATTCCAGAATTTGATCTGCACGCATTTGAAACGCTGGAAGCTGGAACTTTTCCCACCAGCATTCGATTAAATTCGGGGAAATTAAACGCTTCCCCTTACCCCGGCTACAACGTTCACCACGAACCATTGGCCTTCGTTTTGAATGAACGTCCGAATTTTGGGAACGATCCGCTTTGGCACGCCGGAGCGTATTACGTTCAAGAATCGGCTTCCATGCTGGCCGGAGCAATTGCCCGAACTGTTCTTTCGAATTGTACTCAGCCCCTGGTTTTGGACCTTTGCGCCGCTCCGGGAGGGAAATCAACGCACCTCGCTTCCGCCATTCATCCCCATGGTTTTTTAGTTGCCAACGAAGTCATTCAATCTCGACACAGCATCCTCAAAGAAAACCTCAAAAAATGGGGTTCCGATGCCGTAGCTACCACCCAGCGGGATCCCGAATGGTTTGGCGAACAAACTCCCCATGCGTTCGATTTTATTTTGGTTGATGCGCCTTGCTCGGGCGAAGGATTATTCCGGCGCGATCCCAAGGCGATGGAAGAGTGGAGCGAAGCCAACGTACACCTTTGTTCTGCCCGTCAAAAACGAATCGTTTTGGATGTTTGGGGAGCCTTAAAACCGGGTGGATTCCTGGTTTATTCGACTTGTACGTTCAATCGATCGGAAAACGAAGACAACGTTGCTTTTTTTGCAGATGAAACCGGCGCGGAAGTCATTACTTCTCAATTCGAATTCCTTGCGCCGGAACGAATCAACGCAGAAAAAACAGGATTTCGTTTCACTCCCTACACTGGACCCAACGAAGGATTTTTCCTCGCAGTTTTGCAAAAGCCCCACGAATCGTTGAAAAGTAAAAAAATGGGAGTAGCAAAATGGAATGAAGTAAAGTCGGAAAAATTCCCTGCCTTTCTTTCCCAATTCAGCCTGAACGAAAGAAAGATCATCGAAACACCGGTGGGATGGGTATCTGTACCGGCAGATTTTCTTCCACTCATCCACCACCTAAAGCCGAGCAGCTGGGGTGGCATTTTAGGTGCGATGAAAGGTAAGGATTTTATACCAGAAGAATCCTCGGCATTATTGCTGGGATTTCAACCGGAAAATGCCCTTGAATTGGATCTAGATTGGGCGTTGAAATTCCTTCAAGGAGAAACTCAACTTCCCCTATCGGGAACCCAAGGGTGGAAAACCATTACGTACCAAAACGTTCCCTTGGGATGGGTCAAAGAGATTGGCAATCGAATGAACAATTACTGGCCAAAAGGCTGGAGAAAACGTTAATTTTCTGGACCAACCATCACCAATTTATACCTCGCATCTCCCAAGTATTTCTTGCCAATGGCATTCACTTGTTCGAAGGTTAGCTTTTCCAAATTCGATAAAAACAGCTTTCGTTTTTCGAATTTATAGCGCAACGGATTGTAGAAAGAAAGCAAGGCCGAAGGCGTTTCCAAGCTCAGGACCTGGTTTTTGAATTTCATCACGCTCGCATCAAAATCAGATTTGGAGAACCCTTTGGTAGCCACATCGTCCATCACTTGATCAACGAGGGCGGCAGTGGCCTGAGCCTCTTTGGAACGAACCTGGGTTTTGATTTGAAAAATATGACTCACCGAAGTGGCGATGTATTGCGATCCGATACCGTAGGTTTTCCCGCCTTTTTCGCGAACCTCCCGAAACAGCATATCCGAAAAAATATCGTTGGCGATGGTGAAAGCCAATGCTTCTTCCGATTCTTGGGCGGGCGCATTGCCGCTGAAAACCAACATGGTTTGGTCGGCGCCCGTACGATTGACCTTTTTCACTTCAACCGTTTTGAATGCCGGTTGAGGAAGTTTAACCGTATTGCTTTGGGCATACTTCCCTTGCCAACTTCCCCAAACCGATTCTACCAAAGCTTTTGCTTGGGCTACATCAAATTTTCCGCAAAGCACCAAAGTGGAAGTAGAAGGAGCCACATTGAAGTCGTAAAATTCCCTCAATTTCTCTGGGGTGATTTGAGCATACGCCTCGGCCGTTGGGTAACGTCCAAAGGGATGGTCTTTCCCAAAAATCCACTCATCCGCACTTTTATCCGCCAATTCCCCAATATCCATGCGACTGGGATTGTTGAACGTGGAGAGTTGATCGGTGTATTGCGATAAATATTCAGGATCGAATTTGGGTTGGGTAACGGTTTGGAAAAGGATATCCATTCCTTGGTTCAATTCCCGAGTTAGGAATTCGGCCGTCCAAGTCGTAAAATCTGCTCCAGCGCTGGCCGAAATATTCGTTCCAAGCTTGAATAACGCTACTTTCTGATCGGTGGCCGAATACTTTACATTTCCCATCAGGGTCATGTTCGCAGCAATGTCCGAGAACTCGGTTTGTTCGGGCGTTTCATTCTTTTCACCAGAGTTAACCACCAACTGAACAGCAACGGCATCAATCTTCCCGTAATTCAGAAAAACCACTTTCAGTCCATTTTTCAAGGTGTACGATTGGTACTCGGGTACAGGTTGCTGGGCCCAACTCCATGCGGCAATGCTCCAAAAGAGGAGACTTATTCCTAATTTTTTCATTCTTCTTTTGGTTTATAGTTGATGAACCCCATTTTTCCAGGTCCGAAATACGCAGCAGCCACCCGTTGCAAATCGGCTTTGGTTACTTTCTTTTGCATTTCAAAATTGCGGTACACGGCCATGGGATCTTTGAATTGGAATTCCGAACCACCGATGACATTTACAACATTTCCTAAGGTGTAGTATTGTTGCACCATTCCAGCTTCTACGTTCGAGAAATAATCGGCAAGCTCTTGGTCTTCGGGGCCATTTTCGATAAAGTCGTTGATTTCGCGCTGCATCACTTTCTTCACTTTCACGTTACCGGGTCCAGCGCGCATCAGCAAATCAATGGTGGTGCGGCAATCGAAAACCTCGCCACCGTTATCGGTATTGAAAAGCCCAAAAATCAACTTCTGTTCGTCAACCAAGGTGCTTTGCACCCTGGAAGTCGGGTTGTTAAAAAGCAAAGAGGCGCACACGTTAAAGGCCGCATAATCGGGATTGCTGTATCCAGGCCGATTGGCGATGAAGGAATAAATTTGTAAAGGAACGTCCAACGTTTTGGGTTCTTCAAAAACGGGCATGCTTCCCAAACCACTCGGAGTTGGAGTAGGAGTGATTACGGAAGGTTTGGCATCTTTAAAAGCTTTTTCAGCCAAAAGGAAGGCCGAATCTGTAGAAATATCTCCGCCTACCAATAAAAAAGCATTGTTGGGGGCGTAGTACTTTTCGTGGAAAGCCTGGCATTCTTGGGTAGAAAACTTCAAAATCTCCTCCAAATAACCAATAACGTCCACCTTGTACGGGTGACCAGCTGGATAAAGTTGCTCGTGCCGATCGCTTTGGTAGCGTTGAGCCCAGCTGTTTCGTCCGTTTCTCAATTCTTCACCCACCACTTCACGTTCAACATCCAACACTTTTTGGTCGAGAATGAGGTTACTCATTCGATCGGCCTCCATCAAAAGCACCTTTTCAGCGTACTGTTTTGGGATTTGTTGGAAATAAACCGTGCGATCGAACGTGGTATAAGCATTCACTTGCCCGCCCATTTTCTCAATTTCATGGATGTACACATCGCCCTCGCCTTTGAAATTTTTGGAACCACGGAACATCATGTGTTCAAACAAGTGAGCCATACCCCGTTGTCCAGGGATTTCATCTTTGCTTCCCACTCGATACCACACTTGAATGTTGACCATGGGAATGTCGCGCTTTTCAACAGCAATGATTTTTAATCCGTTGGAAAGGGTTTTGGTTTTTACCGGGTAGGGGAATGTTTGCCCGAATGAGGCAAGAGCACTACCCAATAGGGTTAAAAAAAGAAACGTCTTCATGATTTTTTAAACACTCGTTTTAGGATTTCGGTTGTTCGTTCCAAGGGATTATTTCGGATAGCGGCCTCTTTTTCGGCTACATAAACGAACAAACCCGCCATGGCTTTATCGGTAACAAACCCGGGTAAATCGGTTGTTACGGGAGTAACCAATGGAATTTTATTGTAGATGGACGCAATATCGGTCCAGTATTTGGTGGCATTCACTTGCTGAAGCGCTTTTTCAATCTCCGGTTGAAACGCAGTCCTTAAGGCATTTGAAGTGGTTCGCTGAAGGTAATCGGTAGCTGCGCGATCGTTTCCTCGAAGGATGCCCATGGCATCTTTCACGGTCATGCTTGTGATGGCTTTGATGAAGATGGGAGCGGCTTTTTTGCAGGCTTCTTCTGCTGCTCGGTTGATGGAAAGGGTAAAATCGTCGCACAATTTATTCATGCCCATGGAGCGAAGTTTGGCTTCTACTTTTTTGGCATCTTCCGGCCACAACAGCTTGATGGCCTCATTCTTGAAAAATCCGTCGGTGGCCGAAACTTTGGCCGCTGCCGCTTCTGCTCCCTTGGAAAGGGCTTCCTTGAGTCCGCGGCCAACTTCATCCTCGGTTAGCGGCTGCTCAATTTTTGGAAGTCCCGGAATTTCTTTGGGGAGCGTTAATTTAGGTGGTTTAATCTTGGGTTGAGCTGTACATCCAACGGAAGCTCCAAGAAAAAGCAAGAAGGCAAATTTTTTCATGATGGAAAGTTATGGCCTGAAAACGAAAAAAGCCCCCACAAGGAGGGCATTTTTTCTAAAAATTTGCATCGATTAAATTTTCATCCATTTGTAGGTTTTACCATTTACTTCTACGAAATACAAACCAGAGGGAAATCCATCCATGGAAACATCCAATCGCTGAACATTTCCAGCAACCAATTTTTGCACCATTTGCCCGGTAACGTTGTAAATGTTAACCTGTTGTATGGGTTGATCGGAAACCAGCGTAAACGATTCATGCCCCGGATTGGGATACATGGAAAGCTGGAAAGAAATATCTTGGTTGGAAGAAGGACACGAGTTCAACGCCATGGGAGTTGGGGTTCGGGCCGAAAGAAATGGACCTGTTCCATCTGCGCAGCGGGCGGTGCTAAGGTTGGCAAACATCTGACCGAAAAGGGTGGAATCCATGGTAGCATTTCCATTCACCAAAAGAATTCGTTCCCCAGCCGCATCGAGTTTGAAATTGGCATGTAGGCCGCCTTGTTCGCCGTCTTCATCGCACCAAACCAACAGGCGGCCGTTGGCGGGAATCACCGTTTGCTTGGGGAACGACCATTTCTGTCGGTTTCCTAACGTATCGGTTAGAAACAACCCTTCCATGGAAACGGGTGAACCGGTATTGTTCTTCAATTCAATCCAATCTTCAACCTGACCATCGTAATCCGTTATTCCGGTGGTGTTCCATGAAACAAACTCGTTCAACGTTACATCTCCATTCGCAATGGAGGGAAGAGTAGCATTTAAAGCGTAGAATTCATATTCAGCACGAGCCGGAGAAAATGCACCGATATCAGAAGTTAAATCTTCTGCATAAACATAATACTCCATTTTAGCTGAGGAAACAGAAATGGTGGCACCAAAAACTTTATCGCCCGCGGCACCGTCGTTGTGCTGACCATCGTCGTACATGGTTAGTTTGGTGAACGCCTTCACTTTATGATCGCGGTAACCGAGAAAAACGGCGTTGTTTGCAGAAATGTTGGGAATGCTCGCCGTGATGGTTACTTGAGATAAAAATGCAGGTGCAGAATTGGAAGCCGATACCGTGATGTTGGGTTTGGGGGAAGTGTACCACGATTGCGTATTGAGGTACGCCAAACGACCGGCTACCAAAGAGGTAATTCCAGATGTTCCACCACCACCACCGGGTCCGCCACCGCCGCCAGGTATGCTGGAGTTCAAATTGGTTCGGAAATTAGCGTAGGTATAGAATTTATTGGGATCGGCCTGAACAGAAGAGTCAATGATGGTTTGAATGAATGCCCCACGAGTTGCAGCAATTCCGGT
>CANHCV010000022.1 GCA_947459245.1 Bacteroidota bacterium | reverse complement strand
TATTTTTAATCGGTTTTGAAAAACGAAATAAGCTTTTCATTCGTTTAGATCTTTAAATCAATCATCCCCATCATGAACCCATTCAATTTATTTCAAGAATTGAAGGCCGTTTTTCGATGGGGATTTTTATTTTTTTCTGTAGGAGTTGCTGCACAGGTTTCCCCATCTGATCATTTTCAAATCGGGAGCACCATCAAAAGTGCTAAAAACACCCCAGTACCTGTTTTTTGTAACGATTCAACCGTTTTCGTAACCTATAAAACGCGATTCAAACGAGCTAGCAAGAGCGAAATTGGTTACGCCAAATTTGAATTACCTTCCCTAGCCATTTTACAGGAAAACTTAGTCATTCCAAAAAGTTCAGAGGGTGAATCAGCCATCAAAATTTCACCGTTCAAAAAATTCTATACCCAAGATGGAATCATTGAAATTGGTGGAGCGTATGATTCGCGAAAAATTGAAAAATCGTTCTATTGGAGGCAAATTTCTTGGTTGGATTTTAAATCGACCGAATGGTCGCCCTTTTGGAGTATAAAAGATAAGCTGTACAAAAATTACGTTCCCAACTTTCGATTTTCCCAAGATTCTACCGCCTTGTTGGGAATTTTTGAAATGGAAACAACCAAGGATTCCTACCGTCTTGAAATTCTTCGAATTGATTTGAAAACATCGGAAATTTTTTCAAAAACAATTCCAGCCCTTTATTCATCCAAAGAATTTACTTTCGAAGGATTCGTTGATTTTCCAAACGGGAAAATTGGGATATTGGGGGTGAGAAAAATTAATTGGGAACAATCCCAAAAGGAGTTGTGGCTCTATGATCCCATTTCCAATAGCTTTAAAACCTACCTCATTCCATTCCTTCTTCAGAATTCAGAAATGAAGATCATAAAACAAGGTCATAAACTTCTGTTCCTCGTCCTAGTTTACAACCAAAACAGCTCGATTTTCCATCAAGTTCAACGGTGGGAATTCAATTCCAATACCGAAAGCATCATCGAATCACGTAGTATTCCGTTAACAGAACCCCAACTTAAAATGGTGAACCAAAGTTTTCACCGTCTTTCTGGCCATTGGCTGGGCATCCGTCGAAACGAACAACGCAATTTTAAAATTTTCAATTACTTAGCCACAGAAAAGGAAGAGTGGTTGGTGGTTCAAGCCATTGATCAGGTGGAAAGATGTTCGCAAGCCACTCGCGGAATTCCCCAATGCAATTGGGTTTATTCTTATGGAGATGTTCTACTTTTTCAAATTTCCAAAGATTCTACCCAATGCCAAATTCATGCATTACCGAGGTATCGGGAATACGATGTACAACTTCTTCAAGGAGATGCAGGATTTCCATTTCTTCTCCATGGGGAAATTCGTTTACTTTTTGGTGATGAATATCCAACCAAAGCTAAAAGAAGGCAAAACGCTCAATCTACGGTCATTTTCACACCTATTTCTCAAGAACCCATGAAACGACAGTTGATTTTTGTCAATAAAAAGGAAAAACTTTTTCTGGATGAAACAACAGGGGTACATGCTGGAGAAAATCACCTTATTTTTGGCGGATTGAAAAACAAAAAAAGTACCATCATCAAAATCAACCTTCAATGAAAAACAAGCTTATTTGGATGGGATTATTAGGAAGTTTTTTCCTCGTTTCCCAAGCCCAAGACAAGAAAAAGGACAAGAAAAAAGGCGATGAAAAGCCTGCAGTTGCAGCAACGGACACCGTAAAAAAGGCGCCACCGTCCAAGTACAAAAAATATTCTGAGGTCATTACCAAAGAAGCAAAAACATCGAAGGGAATCGTTACTTCCCACCAGGTTGGAGAAAAGTTGTATTTTGAAATTCCATTTAGCACCTACAAGAAGGAATTTTTGCTCGTTTCACGCATGGAAGAAACTCCGGGAATCGCTTACGGCGGTACGCAAGTAGGCGAAGCCGTTCTGGCTTGGGAACGTGCCTACGGCAAAGTACTCCTTCGAAGCATTGCTTACGATAACGTTGCTTCGGATTCTCTGCCCATTTACAAAGCAGTTAAAAACTCCAATCTAACGCCCATCGTTGGCGCATTCGATATCGTTTCCTTCAACGGAGAAGGCGATTCAGCTAGCGCCGTGATTGACGTGACCGATTTATTCACCGGGGATGTAGCTCCATTTGGATTACCATCATCTTTCAAAACACAATACCAAATGATGGGCGTGGATCGCAAACGTTCATTCATCGACTTCAATAAGTCGTTCCCGAAAAATGTTGAAATCAAAGCGGTACTAACCTACAATTCAAAAAAACCAGCTCAACAAGAAGATGTTCAAGCGCTTACCGTGAAAATGCACCATTCCATGGTTCTTCTTCCCGAAAACCCAATGCGTCCACGTTTGAACGATAACCGCGTTGGATATTTCAGCGTTACTCAAAACGAATTCGGCGAAACCCATCAAGTCGACGCTAAAACGTACGTTACCCGTTGGAGATTGGAAGTTAAACCCGAAGATGTTGCCCGTTATAAAAAAGGAGAACTGGTTGAACCTGTAAAACCTATCGTTTACTACATCGACCCCGCAACTCCAGAAAAATGGCGCTCAGCTTTGAAAAAAGGCGTTGAAGATTGGAATGTAGCTTTTGAAGCTGCCGGATTCAAAAATGCCATCCAATGCAAATACCCACCGACCAAAGAAGAGGATCCCGATTTTAGTCCTGAAGATGCACGCTACTCGGTTATTCGCTACTTCGCTTCTGATATTAAAAATGCTTATGGACCGCACGTTCACGATCCACGAACCGGAGAGATTTTAGAGAGCGATATCGGTTGGTACCACAACGTGATGAATTTATTGAGAAATTGGTACTTCGTTCAAACCGCGGCAGTTGATCCAATCGCTCAAAAACTGCCACTTCCAGATGCGTTGATGTCTGAATTGATTCGTTTTGTGGCAGCTCACGAGGTTGGACATACCCTTGGATTGCAGCACAACATGAAGGCATCTCACGCCTACCCTACCGATTCTTTGCGTTCAGCTGAATTTACCCGCAAATTCGGAACCGCTCCTTCCATCATGGATTATGCTCGTTTCAATTACGTAGCTCAACCTGGAGATAATGCGGCTTTGTTCCCGAAAATCGGCCCTTACGATATCCATGCCATCAAATGGGCGTATCAAGCTTTCCCAGATGCAAAATCAACCGATGAAGAACAAAAAATTCTTGACACCTATTTGAAGTCTGCACTGAAAGATTCTACCCGCCATTTCGGTCGTCAGCAATTCATGATCACAGATCCGTATGCTCAAACGGAAGATTTGGGACGTGATGCCATCAAATCTACCGCCTATGGCATCAAAAACTTGGAGCGCATCACCAACTATTTGATTGAAGCTACCAAATCAGCCGAGGACGATCACGATTTGCTTCGTGAAATGTATGGAGAAGTTTTGGGACAGTGGAATCGCGAAATGATGCACGTGGCGAACTACGTTGGTGGTGTAGAAACCATTGAGAAGCAAAGCGATGATGCGGGAGTTCAATACTTCCCTATTTCCAAAGATCAACAATTGGCAGCTATTCGTTTTGTTGCAGATAACGGATTGAAGGTTCCTGCTTTCATGATTAAAAACGACATTTTAAAACGAATTGAGCCAAGTGGATCTACAGAAAGAATCATGCAGATGCAAAGTCGATTGATGAGCACTTTGATTTCCAATGATAAATTGGGTCGCTTGTTGGATTTAGAAGGAAGCAATAGCACTACCTTAAAAGCAGCCGATGCAGTTGCAGAAGTTTATTCTGCCGTTTTCGGTTCTTTGAATGCTACGGGCACTCCAAGCTTGTACCAACGTCAGCTTCAGCGCGAAATGGTCAACAATTTGGAGTCGAAATTGAACCAGAAAAACGAAATTCGCGCCATTGCTGTAAGTCATTTGCGTAAAGCTCAGCGCGCTGCACGTGCTGCCATGGCTTCTGCCGACGGTAGCGTTCGCGCGCACGCCGAGGATTTGGATTACCGCATTTCCCTCATTTTAGAAAACATGCCTGCTCAACCAGCAGTAAACATGATGATGATGGGTCGTTAATTCATCAAAACAACTTAACTTAGTCCCGCCGAAAGCGGGACTTTTTTTTGCTATGAATTACGAGGAAATATTTGCGTTAGGAGGTTTGGAATTATTGGCCAAACAAGTCGTGGAAGGCTTCATTACCGGTTTGCACAAAAGTCCGTTCCACGGATTTTCGGTTGAGTTTTCTGAACACCGCTTATACAATCCGGGCGAATCGGTTAAGGATATCGATTGGAAACTTTTCGCCCGAACCGACAAGTTGTTTGTCAAACAATACGAGGAAGAAACCAATCTCCGATGCCAATTGGTTATTGATGGCTCCTCTTCCATGTTTTTCCCAAAAAAGGATTTCAATAAATTCCGATATTCGGTTTTTGCATCGGCGGCTTTGATTCATTTACTCCGTCAGCAAAGAGACGCTTTTGGTTTGACCATCATTGCGGATGAAATTGAGCAACATCTTCCAGCCAAATCATCCTTGGCTCAACAGAAAATTTTGATGGGCAAGTTGGAAGATCAGATCCTCCATCCGCCCCAGCTTCAACCTTCTCAATTCATTCAACGTTTACATGATTTGGCTGAGATGCTTCCCAAGCGTTCCCTAATTGTTCTTTTTAGTGACTTTTTGGACGATTGCACCATGGATGAGATTCAATCGGCTTGGCAACACTTGAAATTCAAAAAGCACGAAGTTGTTATTTTTCAGGTTTTGGAAGAAAAACACGAATTTGAATTTGAGTATTCCGATCGGCCGCACGTGTTTGTAGACATGGAATCGGGGGAAAAAATAAAGTTGCAACCCAAGGAATTCGAGAAGTCTTTTCGGGAAGAAATGCTTCAAAAAAGAAAAGATTTGGAGGAGGTTGCTTTAGGTTTGAAAATAGATTTTGTGAATTTTGACATCAACCAAGGATTTGACTCGGTTCTGATGACTTACTTAAATAAAAGAAGCAAAATGTTGCGTTAACCTTTTTGGCGTTCAGTGGTTATTTTTGTATCAAATTACACGTATGAACGCCCAAGAACTTCAATTCAATAAAAACGAAGATGCTTACAAACAGCTTTTATTCAAAGTACAAACGAAAGCGAAAAAAATCATGTTGGGTGGTGGTGAAAAAGCCATTGCCAATCAACACGATAAGGGAAAGTTAACGGCCCGGGAGCGCGTCGATTATTTGATTGATACCGATACTGAATTTCTTGAAATTGGATTGTTTGCGGGAGAAGGCATGTACGTGGAGCACGGTGGATGTCCGGCCGGTGGTGTGGTTGAAGGATTGGGGTATGTATCTGGCAAATTATGCGTGATTGTTGCCAATGATGCTACCGTAAAAGCTGGTGCATGGTTTCCGATTACTGGAAAGAAAAACCTAAGAGCCCAAGAAATTGCGATGGAAAATCGTTTGCCCATCATTTATTTGGTCGATTCTGCTGGCGTTTATTTGCCCATGCAAGATGAGATTTTCCCTGACAAAGAACATTTTGGAAGAATTTTCAGAAACAATGCTCAACTTTCATCCATGGGAATCATCCAAATTGCAGCAGTAATGGGATCTTGTGTGGCAGGTGGAGCCTATTTACCCATCATGAGCGATCAAGCCATGATTGTAGATAAAACCGGAAGTATTTTCTTGGCAGGAAGTTATTTGGTGAAAGCCGCAATTGGAGAGGACATTGACAACGAATCATTGGGTGGTTCGGTTACTCAAACCGAAATTTCGGGAGTTACCGATAATCGATTTCCGAACGATCAAGCATGCTTGGATCACATTCGTTCCATCATGGATAAGATTGGAGAATCTGAAAAAGCAGGATTCAATCGAAAATCTGCACTTGCTCCCAAAATTGATCCTAAAACCTTGTACGGGGTGCTACCCGATTCTACCGCCAAGCCATACGACATCATGGAGGTGATTCATCGCTTGGTGGACGATTCTGAATTTGACGAGTACAAACCTGCTTATGGGAAAACCATTGTTTGCGGATATGCCAGAATTGATGGCTGGGCGGTGGGCATTGTTGCTAACCAACGAAAAGTGGTAAAAAGCAAAAAGGGTGAAATGCAATTTGGAGGGGTCATTTATTCAGATTCTGCTGATAAAGCAGCGCGATTTATCATGAATTGCAATCAAGCCAAAATCCCGTTGGTTTTCCTTCAGGACGTAACGGGTTTCATGGTTGGAAGTCGTTCGGAACAAGGAGGAATCATTAAGGATGGCGCAAAAATGGTGAATGCCGTTTCCAATTCCGTAGTTCCCAAATTTACCATTGTCATGGGAAATAGTTTCGGAGCCGGGAATTATGCCATGTGTGGCAAAGCCTATGATCCTCGCTTGATCGTTGCTTGGCCGATGGCCAAAATGGCGGTAATGGGTGGTGAACAGGCTGCAAAAGTATTGCTTCAAATTGAAGTTGCTTCCCTCAAGAAAAAAGGAGAAGAGATTACTCCTGAAAGAGAACAGGAACTTTTGGAAAAGATGATTGCTCGATACGAAAATCAGACCACGGCAGAATATGCCGCTGCACGATTGTGGGTTGATGCCATTATTGATCCGATAAAAACACGGGATTGGATTTCTCGAGGAATTGAAGCAGCCAATCATGCCCCAATAACCAAGGCCTTTAATGTTGGAATCATTCAGACTTAATTCCCCAGTTCGGGAAATATTTCGGTAACAACGCGGTGATTGTACCTTTCGTAGGTAAACAATTGGGGAATTTCCATGGCTGATTGGGCATGTTTTTCCAACATTTCCCGATTCTCCAAGTAGGACTTTAAAAAACTGCCGATTTCTTCTGGTGTGAGTTGCTCACAAACGAAGCCGTGTTTTTGATGATGAACGTACTGAGCAACACTGGACACACTGCTGACCAATAAGGCATTTTTAAATGCTGCTGCTTCAGCAATTACTTTTGGGAATCCTTCGCTTGCATTGCTTGGAAGACAAAATACATGCGATTCAGCGTAGGCAAGATTCAAGGCGTCTCGTTTTAATGAACCAAGAAATTGAAATGGAACCTTTAGGTTCTGCTGTGCTTCGTTCATTAACTTTTCTAGATCTCGACCTTTACCAATGATGGTTAGCTTGCCAATTTGATTTTGCAGATGTTCTGGTAGAATTTGAATAGCACGAATAATTCGACCAATTCCTTTTTCTTCTTCCACCCTGCCAACAAACAACAGGTTGATTTTTTCGTCAAACTTTTTTCCTTCAGATAAATTTCGAGCTTCTTGCAATTCCAAATCGGAGAAACAGGGGTTTTCAAAGGCATGGATATGCTTCGGCATGTTCGGCCATTTTCCATTGACGGCTATGCTTCCGTGTTGAAATTTGAGCATCCACTTTTTTTGTATTCCATAAGAAAATGGAGGGTTGGGATCAACCCAATTGCCGGCGAATTTGTGCCAAAAGCGTTTTCCCTTCATCCACTTCCCCAATCCAATGGCAATCAATGCCGGAGTAGACGGTGCTCGGGTATGAATGAAATGGAATTTTAACATGGTTTTCCAAATCGTTAAAACTTGGAAAGGAAGCAGAAAAATTAATCGGATTTTATTTTTCCAGCCAGCCCCGCCCAACATGGGCAATACCACAAATTTTATTTTTTGGGTTTGGTCATTACGACCATTTAAATTCGGAATTTGAGGATCATGCACCCCAATCCACGTAATGGAATCGAAGATTTGGGTAAGTTTTTCAACTTCCCTTAAGGTAGGTTCGAAAACAAAAACTTGCCCATCCTTTTGGGCCATTCGGGTTGCAGAAACGATGAGCAAGTTTTTTTTCATGATTGATTACATGTGTTTGATGACTTCCTCACCAAATTCCGAACATTTAAGCAAAGTTGCTCCTTCCATCAATCGTTCAAAATCGTAAGTAACGCGCTTGGAAGCAATGGCACCATTCAAACCTTTCAGGATCAAATCAGCTGCTTCGGTCCAACCTAAGAAACGGAACATCATTTCACCAGAAAGGATAACGGAACCTGGATTTACTTTATCTAGATCAGCATATTTCGGAGCTGTTCCGTGGGTTGCTTCGAAAATGGCATGACCGGTAATGTAGTTGATGTTTGCACCTGGAGCAATTCCAATTCCACCAACTTGAGCGGCTAAGGCATCAGAAACGTAATCGCCATTCAAATTTAAAGTTGCAATCACATCGTAATCGGCTGGACGAAGGAGAATTTGTTGTAGAAAAGCATCTGCAATTGAATCTTTGATGATGATTCCATTGGGGAGTTTCATCCATGGGCCACCGTCCAATAGCTCTGCACCAAATTCATTTTTTGCCACTTCATAGCCCCAATCGCGAAATCCACCCTCGGTAAATTTCATGATGTTTCCTTTGTGAACAATGGTAACATTTTTACGGTTGTTATCGATGGCGTATTGAATGGCTGCTCGAACCAAACGCTGGGTACCTTCTTTGGAAACGGCTTTAATTCCAAATCCAGAAGTTTCAGGGAAGCGAATCTTTTTGAAGCGATCAGGGAAGTTTTCGCTCAACAACTGCTTGAATTTTTGAGCATCTTCGGTTCCCTCTTCAAACTCAATTCCTGCGTAAATATCCTCTGTATTCTCACGGAAAATAACCATATCAATCAACTGAGGCTCTTTTACTGGAGAAGGAACACCTGCAAAATACTGAACCGGACGTAAGCAAGTGTACAAATCGAGAATTTGACGAAGTGCAACGTTTAATGAGCGAATACCTCCTCCAACAGGAGTAGTAAGAGGGCCTTTGATGGCTACCAAATGTTCACGAATAGCATCCAGGGTTTCGTTAGGTAGCCAATTTCCCGTCTCTTTGAAAGCCTTTTCTCCAGCAAGTACCTCTTTCCATTCAATTTTACGAGAATCTCCGTAAGCAAGCTTAACAGCGGCATCGAACACCTTCACCGATGAATGCCAAATATCTGGACCGGTACCATCTCCAATAATGAAAGGGATAATGGGTGAATTGGGAACAATTAATTTACCGTTTATGATTGAAATTTTATCTGCCATTATTGATTATTTTCCGCAAAGATAGATAAAAAAAAAGGTTTCTTCGATGAAGAAACCTTTTCTACTAGAAGGATTTTATGTTATTGTTTTTCTACTCCGATTTCCAAGTTTACCGGAACAGGAACCGACTGACCTGCCAAATCTAAATTTGTAGACGTACTCGTTTTCCAAGTCATGGTAGTTTTGTTGTTGGAAAGAATTGCGAACGTTAGTGTTTGTACGGTATCCGTACGGGTAATGGTTACAGCATTTTCGGTATTGGTAAATGTTCCTGTTCCATTCAATGTTACTGGAATTGCAGGAACTGGAAATAATCCACCAACTGTGGTAGGTTGAGTTGAAAATCCAACATTAAAGTTTGATGTTGCAGCTTTGCGATCGAAAGATATAGTTCCTGTAACACCTGAACCCGTACCATTGATGGTAGTTGTTAGACCTCCGATGTTTGGTGTAGCGCTGTAAGTAACAGTTTTTACATTCCAAGTGCCATCCAATGTTCTTGCCAATTGTTTTTCTTTGGAGCAAGACACTACAGCAACTGCTGCGGTGAGTAACAAAAATAATTTTTTCATAATTTCAAATTTATCAAGCAAATATATCAATTTTTGAATTTGCTGAGTAATTCCTCAGCATATTTTTTTAACGATCCCCCTGTCTCTTCACCTCCCAATAAGCTAACCAAGGCATTTACTCGATTTTCACCGCTTACTTTTTGAATCGTTGTTATTGTTCGATTCTCAACCACGTGCTTTTCAACTTGAAAATGATTGTTTGCTTGGGCTGCAATTTGAGGCAAGTGGGTAATGGCAATAACTTGACCGAATCCGGAAAGTTTTTTTAATAATTCACCAACTTTGATGGCAGCCTCTCCCGATATTCCAGCATCAACCTCATCAAAAACCAAAGTTAGCATTTCCTCCTTTTCTGAGATGAGGGACTTAATAACCAAAGTAATTCGACTTAATTCTCCACCCGAGGCAATTTGATCCAAGGGTTGTAGTTCCATTCCCGGATTAGCATTGAACCAAAAACTAACTTGATCCCTCCCTGAGAAATGATCTGAAAAATCACTCAAACGATCAATTTTGACCTTTATCAGGGCATGGGGCAAATGAACCAACGGAAAGAGGCCTTTGATTTTTCTTTCGAATTCATCTTGAATTGAAATCCGAGAATTGGTTAATTCCTGAGCTGCTTTTTCTAATTCAATGAAAGCTGATTTCAATTCCTTTTCCAAACTTCCAATTTTCAATTCCAATTGCCCATCCTCCTCTAAATCCACCATCAATCGATCTCTTTCAGATTGTAAATCTGCCAAGGTTTCAACATGATACTTTTTGAGCAATTTGTACAATTGGGACAATCTTTGTTCAACGGCCTCTTGACGCTTGGGATCTACTTCGAAGTTGGCCAACATTCGCGACGCATCTTCTGCTAGATCTTTAACCTCTAAAAAAATACCATTCAATCTTACCGACAATTCGGAAAAATCTTTGCCAGATTCTTTAAAACGGCTCCCCTGTTGGTTCAAGGCATAGAGTTGATTGGAAACATCTCCTTGGATTGAATTTTCAAGATCGTTTAAAAAACGAATAATTTCGGCACTTTGATCAAGCCGCTTGAATTCGGCTTCCAATTCAACCAATTCATTTTCATTGTGAAGTGACGCCATTTCTAATTCCTCCAATCGGAATTGATTGAACTCTTTTTCTTTGGTACGATTGGTAAGTTCGTTTTTAGTTCTTTTCAATTCAATCTCTATTAGCTTCCATTTTTGGAAAGCCTGCAAGTAATTGGTTCGTTGGAATTCATTTTGCGCAAACGCATCCAAAGCTTCAATTTGAAACTCGGGGCTTAAAAATCGAATATTTTCTTTTTGAAGATTCAGATGAATGAGCCTGGTACTCAATTCTTTCAAAACCTGAAGGGTAACCAAAGAATCATTGATGAAAGACCTTGATTTACCGTCAGCGGCGACTTCCCTTCGAAGTACGATTTGTTCTGAAATCTCTAAATCATGGCTTGATAAAAAGATGCCCAACTTTTCATTTCCGTTGAATATTCCTTCTACGCAACATTTTTTGGAAGGATCTCGCAACACGCTTCGATCTGCTCGGGCTCCCAAAAGAAGCGACAATGCCCCAAGGAGAATCGATTTTCCGGCACCAGTTTCACCGGTAATAACCGAAAACCCGGAATCAAATAAGATTTCAGATTCTTCGATCAGCGCGTAATTTTTTATGGAAAGTCGGATTAGCACAGCACAAATTTATTGCACTTTTGATAAAGGACACCGACCTTTGCGAAAAGAATTTTTCATGAAGAAATCAGCCATCATTTTATTGCTTCTTGTGGGAATTGGAGTTTTTGTAGTCATGAGCTCTGTTCAAGACGCTAGTACCTATGAAAGCTTCCAAGTTGCTGCTGAAAATCCTGAAAAGGATTATCACATTGTTGGGAAATTGGTTTTCCCAGAAAGGATGGTTTATGATCCCAAGGTAGATGCGAATTATTTTGAATTTTGGCTTCAAGATCAGAAGGGAGCGGTATCTAAAGTGGTCTTGCACCAAGGAAAACCGGTTGATTTCGATCGAAATGCTCAAGCTCAAATCGTTGTTGTTGGAAATATGTCGGACGGTTTTTTTGATGCCGATCAAATGCTAACCAAATGTCCTTCCAAATACGAGGACGAGAAAAAGGCCAATTTAAAAAAGTAAGCTTTTGAAAGACATTTCGTACATCGGAGAACACCTATGGGCTGGCAATCTTGGCCACTTCCTCATCATTACCGCATTTATTTCTGCCATTCTATCAAGCGTTGGGTATTTTCTATCTGCCCAGAACGAATTGAAAAATCCGGAGCAATCCAAAAGCTGGCTTTCTTTTTCTAGAAAGTCATTTTGGATTCATGCCATTTCGGTTCTTGGCGTTTTTGGAATGCTCTTCATCATCATCTACTTCCATTTTTTCGAATACAACTACGCTTATTCGCACTCCTCCACTACCCTCCCCGTTCATTACATTGTTTCCTCCTTTTGGGAAGGGCAGGAAGGCAGCTTCCTTCTTTGGATGCTGTGGCACTCCGTTATCGGTTTGGTTTTGATGTACAGCGCAAAACAATGGGAATCAAGAACATTGTCCATTTTATCGCTCATTCAAATCATCCTTGGATCCATGCTCATTGGGGTGTACATCGGCGAATTAAAAATTGGCTCTTCCCCATTCATATTGGTTCGTGAAACCATGGCAAACGCTCCCATTTTCCAAAATCCCAATTACCTAAAACTTTACCTTACGAACGGAAACGGATTGAATCCATTGCTTCAAAACTTTTGGATGACCATCCATCCGCCCGTTCTTTTCTTGGGATTCGCGACCACCGCTGTTCCCTTCTCCTTTGCCTTGGCCTCTTTGTGGAAGAAAGATTACCAATCGTGGATTTACCCGGCCTTACCATGGACCATTTTCAACATTTGCATCCTTGGAATTGGAATCATGATGGGTGGAATGTGGGCTTACGAATCCCTGAATTTTGGCGGTTATTGGGCATGGGACCCTGTTGAAAATGCTTCGTTGGTTCCTTGGTTGGTGATGGTTGCAGGACTGCACACGTTGATCATTTTCAAGAACACACAAAAAGCGCTTTTTTCAACGTATTTGCTGTTGATTAGCGGATTTTTCCTCATTCTCTACGCAACATTCCTCACCCGAAGCGGTATTTTGGGAGAATCATCGGTTCACTCTTTTACCGACCTCGGATTAAGCGGACAGTTGCTTATTTTATTGATTGGTTTAGGTGTAGTAGGTTACGGAATTTTCTTTCTTCGTCGCAAAGAAATCCCTGCAAAAGGAAAAGTTGACGAACAAATCGCAAGTCGGGAATTTTGGTTGTACACCGGCGCAATGATTCTATTTGTATCTGCTTTTCAAATCATTACCTCTACTTCCATTCCCGTCATCAATAAGGTTTTTGGTGGATTGTACGAACTGTTGGCCGGCCCCATCGATCCGAAGTCCTTCGAATGGGCCGGAGATGGTGTTGGGAATGCATTGTACAAATTTTTTGGTGGTAAACTAGCTCCACCAAAAGACGTTCATGCCCACTACCATAAATTCCAAATTCCCCTCGCCATCTTAATTTTGGCGCTTACCGTTGTTGCTCAAATCATCAAGTACAAAAAGGACCAAGGAGGGAAAGTATTTAAGCGACTTTACACTTGGGCCGCTATCGCAATTATTCCGAGCATTGCAGTATTCTACTTCTCTGAATATCAGGCCAATCAATGGATTTTCTTGCTTTATTTGTGGGCTTGCTTTTTCAGTATTTTGGGGAACGGATCGGTGTTTGTGAGCATGTTTAAAAACATCAAAAAACAAGGAGCCTCCATCACTCACATTGGATTTGCGGTGATGCTTTTTGGTGTACTGATCTCTTCGGCGAATAAAAAAGTCATTTCCATCAATAACAAATATACCTACGGCGATAAATTCCAAGAGAAAGACACCCGAGAAAATTTGTATTTGAAGAAGAATGTTTCCGACACCATCGGGAAACATATTGTGACGTATTTAGGTGATACGGTGGCTGAACCCAATCACTATTACAAAATTAAGTTTCAGAACGGTTCGGAAAGTTTTGTGCTCCAACCCAACGCTCAACTGAATCCGAAAATGGGTTTAATTTCTAACCCAGATACCAAGCACTACCTTCATAAAGATATTTTCACTTACGTTTCACAGGTTACCGATAAATCGAAAGTTGACCAAGAAGAAAACCAGCTTCCTCCCAAAGAATTTTTGATGAATGCCGCAGGTGGAGACACGCTTTTATTGAAGAACAACATCATTACCTTAACCAAAATGGAACCGGGTGCAGCCCACCTGAGCAAGGAAGAACAAAAAGTTCTAGAAAACGCACAGGCTGCATTAACTGCCAACTTTAATTGCACCTCCACCGAGGGAAGATCGTATTCCATCAAAGCCGTTTACGCCGTAGTTGATAACAAAGAATTCCGTTTCGATGGATATGATGAAGAATCCGGATTGCGTATTTCGGTAAATCGACTCAATATCGACCCTAACGATCCAACCAAGGCAAGCGCCAACTTCACCGCGTTTGAACGAAAAGAAGCTTTTGTTGATTACGTGATTTTGAAAGCGATTGAATTTCCTTGGATTCAGTTGGTTTGGTGGGGCAGCATGATCATGATGATTGGGTTCTATTTCTCCATCATGCATCGCTACCGTGAAACCCTTCGCTTCGAGTCGAAAAATGAATAAAATCGTTTTCATCGGCTGGGGAAATGTTGCACAACAACTCTCTTTTTCATTTCAATCCATTGGCTTTGAAATAGTTCAAGTTGTAACCCGTCATTCATCTACTCCCTATCCAACGGTTCACGAAATCAGCCAAATTAACCGGTCAGCAGAGGTGTATTTCATCGCCGTTTCCGATGATCAACTTCCCGAAATTGTTCAAAAACTACCTCCACTCGATGGTTTGATTTTGCATTGTTCGGGTTCAATGGCAAGCAACATTTTGTCGAATCAAAAACGGCATGGTGTACTTTATCCGCTGCAAACCTTTCGAAAAGAAACAAAAGTCGATTTAATTGACGTTCCCTTTTTTCTAGAATCCAATTCTTCTACGGATTTTGACGAAATGAAAAAATGGGTAAAAACGTGGGGAGGAAAATCCTACGAAGTGAGTCCCGAACAAAAACAAAAGATCCATCTCGCAGCCGTTTGGGCCATGAATTTCTCTAATGCCATGTATGTGGTTTCCGAGAAAATTTTAAAGGAAGTTGATATTCCTTTCGAAATTTTAAACCCCTTGCTGAAGCAAGCCCAAAAAAATGCGTTTGAATTAGGTCCAAAACAAGCACAAACGGGACCGGCCATTCGAAACGACGAACAACTCATCCAAAAACAAAGTCAACAAATGACCGAAGAGTTGGAAAAAATGATTTATTTAGCCATCAGTAAACTCATTCAAGAAAACACATGAATCCACTAGAAAAACTTCAAAAAATATCCACTTTTGTATTCGATTTCGATGGGGTATTGACCAACGGTTCCTTGATCCTTACCGAAGGTGGGGAGGAACGACGAACCATGAACATTTACGATGGTTATGCCATTCGACATGCTGCCAACGAAGGATTTAAAATATTCATTATCTCGGGCAGCACCATCCCAGGCGCTCGAACACGATTATCAAAATTAGGTGCTGTAGAAACTTTTTTTGGGATACAAGACAAACACGAGGTGCTCATGGGAATCTTCAAAAAACACGAACTTTCTTCGGAAGAAGTGTTGTACATGGGCGATGATGTTCCCGACTTTGAAGCCATGCAGGCCTGTGGAGTGCGCGTTTGTCCTCCCAACGCCATGCCCGAAATTTTCTCCAACGTAGATCTCATTACCTTGGCCAAAGGAGGAGAAGGTGCAGTAAGGGAAATCATAGAAAAAACCCTTCGAATTCAAGAAAAATGGAATTCGATTTCCATCCAACAAGCATGAGCATTTTAAAATCACTGCGCTTTCTTAATGCCCTTTTTGTTTCCATGGCCGTTTTTGCGGCCTACCACAAATGGATTTCAAATTCCAATATACTGTCCATTCAATTGGCTGTAATTGTATTTTTTGGCGTTCTCTTTGCCAATGCTTTGAATAACTTTTTGGATTATGAAGTGGATATTGCCAACCAAAAATTCACCCAAGTAACTCGGAAACAAAGAGGTTGGTTGGCCCGAATCTTGGGGGTTATTTCTCTGTTACTGATTCCCACTTTTTCTTCGGGCCACCTCAGTTCTGCCCTCTACCTTTTGTGGTTTATCAGTGTGGCCTACAACCTCATTCAAACCAAAAACAAAGGCTGGTGGGGCGGATTGATGGTTTCCTTCTCTTTGGCATTTTCCATCATGTTACCATTTTGGAGTAAACCCAACTTTTCACTATCCGGATTCTTTCAGGATCTTTTTTCCCATGAAAAGTCAAAGGTTGAATTCGCGGGATTTTTTTTAATCATCTTCTCCCTTTCTCTCATGCGAGAATATTTAAAAGATATTCAGGATGCTTCCGGCGACCAGAAACATCAAAAGAAAACATGGGCCCCATCCGCTTCAAACCAAGCATTCAAATGGACCATTTTTATTCTCGGATTAATATTATGGCTCGGTTTTGCCCATTTATTCATCCTCGAGATATCATCCTCCTTCAAATTGCTTTGGGTTTTCCTTCCTTCTTTTTCCTTTCCAATTTTGGTTAGTACGATGAAAGGAGAAATCCGCAACCAAGCTTCTTTTTATCAGAAATACTTAAAATTTTACCTGTTCGTTGGAACAGTCACGCTTTTTTTATGAAGAATTGGAACATTTTATTGGCATCGCAAAGTCCGCGAAGAAAACAATTATTGGAGATGATCGATCTATCTCCCACCATCATTCGTGTTGATGTTGAAGAAGTTTACCCCGCCGATTTACCACTTTCCGAAGTTCCTCTTTTCCTTTCGCAGCTCAAAGCGAAATCCGCTGAAGCAATCCACGACGATGATTTAGTCATCACCGCTGATACCGTCGTTATCCTCGAAAATGAATTGCTTGGAAAACCAAAAAATATGGCTGAAGCCCATGAAATGCTTCAGAAACTATCAGCAAAAACCCACCAAGTTATTACCGGAGTTACCCTAAAATCCAACCGCAAAATCCAGTCATTTTCCGAAGTTACCCGGGTAACTTTTCAAGAACTAACTCCTTCTGAAATAACTTATTACCTTTCTCAATATCAACCATTGGATAAAGCTGGAAGTTATGGGATACAAGAATGGATTGGAGGAATTGGGATGAAGAACATTGAAGGCTGTTTTTACAACGTTATGGGGCTTCCAACTTCAAGACTTTTTCAAGAACTTAAATCCTTCTGATCTAGCTTTTCCCATAACTTCACCATCATGCTCATGCGGGGATTTTTTCGAAATTCGGCTGCATTACGTCCAATAAAGTCCCAATATTTCTGATTGAACGGACAAGCCGTTGGACCTTTTCTTTCTTTGGGATTGTACTTGCAGTGCTGGCAGTAGTTGCCCATTTTCTGAATGTAGTTTGCACTGGAAGCATACGGCTTTGTTGCCAATTTTCCACCGTCGGCAAATTGACTCATTCCTCGGGTATTGGGCAATTCTACCCATTCAAATGCGTCGATATAAACGCCTAAATACCAACGATCTACTTCATCCGGATCAATGCCTGAAATGAGAGCATAATTTCCAATGATCATCAGCCGTTGAATGTGATGCGCGTAGGCATGGTCTAAACTTTGACCGATCGATTGAGATAAGCAATTGAGGTCTGTTTCTCCCGTCCAAAAAAAATCGGGCAACGGGTTTTTATGATTAAAATGATTGAGTTGAGCGTATTGGGGCATTTCTGCCCAATACATTCCGCGAACGAATTCTCTCCAACCTAAAATTTGCCGAATGAAGCCTTCCGCTTGATTAATTTTTACCACACCTTCTTGGTACGCCCGCTCAACAGCCTGAATAACCTCCAAGGGATGGAGCATTTTTACATTGAGCGCAAACGAAATTCTCGAATGAAACAAAAAACGTTCATTTTGTACCATGGAATCTTGGAAATCACCGAACAGGGGTAGTAACCACTCCAGGAAATAATGAAACACTTGCAATGCCTCGGTGCGATTGATCGGCCAAACCGAACGCGAGGGGTCTATCCGACCCATGGTTTTCACCTTGGCCGATTTGAGTTCCTCCACCAACGACCTCGCATCATGGGAAAACTCGAAGGGTGGTGGAACGGCACGTTTGGAATCCCATTTCTTTCGATTTTCATGATCAAAGTTCCATTTCCCTTCCAAGGGGTGATCGTTTGCATCGACCAAAACACTCCATTTTACCCGCATTTTTCGGTAGAAACTCTCCATCAAATACGTTTTCTTTCCAACAAACATTTCTTTGAGGTCGGCTCGATCCGTTAAAAAGTGTTCGGAAGAAACCATCTTGACCACTAAGCCGAAAGATTTCAAAGTTTTAAGATCTTCATCCACTCGATATTCATCCGGTTCCTGGTATTCAATTTGGGAAATGGAGTGCTCCTTGATGATTTTCTCGATGTTGGATACAAAGGATGTTGACTGATTGGAATCAGTAATTTTTAAGTATTCTACGAGATGTCCATTTTCTCTTAATTGTTCAGCAAAGTGCCGCATTCCCAAGAAAATTGCAACCACTTTTTGGATGTGATGAACCACATAATCGGTTTCAGAACGCACTTCCTGGAAAAGATAAAGAATGTTGCCATCAACTTTTTGAAACCAGGAGTGCTTTTCATTCAATTGATCCCCAAGAACCAACCGAAGAATCATCGCTTCGAAATTTTATTGAAGGAAATGTGCCTTTGTCGAGAACAATGGAAACGGTCTATTTCTTCACTTCTGAGGTACTGATGTTTGGTGGCTCGTCCTTTGGTTCGCTTCCTCCACATTTTAAAAGAAGAGGGTTTCATCCATGCCCGCATGAGTTTGATAACGCCATCCTGATTGATTCCAAACTGATTTTCAATGGCTTCGAAGGGAGTTCGATCTTCCCAAGCCATTTCAATGATCCGATCCATTTGTTCGGCGGTGTACTCAAGATGCTTTATTTCTTCGGCATCGCTCGCTGCAATATTTGACATCATTCCAAACTTTTTCCCATTTTTTTCTCCACGAAAAGGGCTTTCCACAAACCTCACAATTTTTGGTTGGGAGAAAAGGCTTTTTGTGCATGTAATGAAAACATCGTACCTTTCGAATCGTTTTAAGCATGAGAAAATTTTCTTTTCAGGAGTTGGAGCACTTCAACAGTATCGATATCGATGTTCCCATCGTTGCGGTTTGTCCACCGTTCAACGAGGTACGGATGAAAGCCATCAAAGCCCTAATGTTGGCAAAAAAAGCCGAATTTTTATTTCTGGGCAACGTTTTAGACATTCAGCAAGCGTGCCGTCATTTCCGGGTGAGTTTGGATTTGGTTTTCGGTGCTTTGGACCCCGGCGACAATTTTGAATTGGATAAAATGGTTCAGCATCTTCAAAAAAGCCAGACAGATTTAAGTAGAAAAGAGGCGGTCCTTCAATTAAAAAACCCCAGCAAAATGGCCGAGGTTTTGGTTGATTGGCAAAGAATTGACGGATTATTGGATTAATACTCCTCTCCTACTCCAAAAATGGGTTTCTTGGTTTTCCATTTCCCTCGAGTAAAATCGGGGATTTCTACCAATGCTCCTTTCTTTTCAACGGATTTTTCTGAAAGCGGGGTAATGGCGTACCACGTTGCTAAATCGTAAACATCCAAAGGAAACTCAGCTTTTCGTTTTACGCATTCAATCAAAGCGTTTAACACGTAAAAATCCATTCCTCCATGCCCTGAACCTTGAGCCTCTGCTTCGTATTTTTTCCAAAGTGGGTGGTCATGTTCATCGAGGTATTTTTTGGATGGTTCCCAGCGCTCTTCTGGAGAAATTCCTTCCAAATAAATTTGATTGCCGTCGTTCATCCATAACCCTTGTGTTCCTTGAACACGGAAGGCCAAAGAATACGGCCGCGGCAAGTTGGTATCATGACTCAAAATTATGGTTTCGCCGTTTTCGGTTTGAATGCTGGTTGTTACCACATCACCCAATTTCCATGAAATCTTCGCGTTGGGATGATCTTTTCCGCCTTTGGGATGATGAATAATGTAATTGTGAAGTCCGCGGGCTTTGGTTGCTACCGACGAAAGTCGAAGAAGTCGATTCCCGCGGTTCAGATCAATCATGGTTCCCACCGGACCCAATCCATGGGTGGGATAAAGTTCTCCGTTTCGGTTTAGGCTGTGCGGGGTTCTCCATTTCGATTCGGATATTCCTTTATCGCCGAATTCTACCCCATCACCGTAGGCATCTTTTCCATCGTTGAATTTTACGCCTCGCAAATCGTGCTGATAACCGCCCTGCAAATGAAGCAATTCTCCAAACATGCCTTTCTTAACCATGTTAAAAATGGACATCACATCCCGGCGATAGCACACATTTTCCATGGCAAAAACGGGGGTGTTGTTCTTTTCGGATGCATTCACAATGTCCCAACATTCTTTGAGGTTCATTCCTCCCGAAACCTCCATTCCAACAACAATTTTCCGATTCAGTGCTTCCACACCCTGGGGAATATGCCATTCCCACGGAGTAGAAATGATCACCACGTCCATGGGTACCGTTTCAATCATTTTTTGATAATCGTAATCGCCTTGGATAAACTCTAGAACGCCCTTCTTTCCATTTTTTTCCAAAATTTTACGCACCCTTGGCAAGGCATACGTTTGATCTGGATCAGCAAAAGCCACCACATCTACGTCATTGCGCTTAAACAAATTAGCAAGATGCACTTGCCCCCTCATTCCAACGCCAATAAGGCCAACTTTAACCTTGTTTATTTTTTCTTCGGAGTGTAACCAATGAGGAACAGCAAGAACACCTGCTGCAAGTGCCGTTTGTTGGATAAATTTTCTTCGATTCATGTTATTCATTCCATTTCCAAGTTTGGATGTTGCTTTTTGATTCCAGTTTTTGCTCCATTTCTTCCTTTAGCTTCGGATAGAAATTAATTTTTGTGAGGTTTTCCAAAGAGTCGGTAGAAACCACAAAGCTTTTGAGGGAGGCCGTCGAGCCTTCGTTCGGCAAAATGAAGGATATCATTTGCCGATGCAGGGCGGAAGTATCGAGGATGACTTTGTAATAAAATTCTGGCACTGCAACTTCGTTGGGTCCGATACTGGGAAGGTTAGGACGCAAAATGGGCCCAGTCACCACAAAAACTTGATGGTATTGAAGGGCCCAATCCCGAACCTGCTCTTCCAATCGTTTCCAAACACCCCGATTGAACGAAGGCGCTTGCGGACTCATGTTGCTGTAATAGAACGATTCTACCATGGTTTTTTCTGAAAATCCCATATCGGCCGCAGGAGCCAAGTGTCCGCGATCGTACCCGCTCGATTTGTAGTCGATGCCTTCGGCAGAACCGGTTGGAACGAGCGGGTCTTCCAAAAATTTATTGGTCCTTTCGTAACTGCCCTTAACCTCGTTTTCATTCAATTCATACGCAACCCAACGGGCTTGCTCATACCGTTCATCGTAGAGCAACGAATAGCCCGCATGTTGAACAAAATGTTTATTCCCATCTTCCTGGTATGCCGGACACTCCCAAGGCGGAGATATAGAAAGGAAAGCTGCAAAAAGTGTAAACAAGTACTTCATTAAAACAAATGTAAGTAAACCCGAAAAGTTTTTCGAACTTTGTAGAAAATAAGAACCATGTCCACGCTGCTTTTTTTATCATTGTTTTCATTCGCACCGATGGATTCCATTGGACAGAAAAAGGAAAATGGTCAACTCTTTACCATTCACCAAATCGACAAAGGACAAACGCTATCGGCAATCGCAAAACGATACAAGGTTTCTTCAGAAAGAATTATTGAGATCAATAAAATTGAACCCGACAAAATCCAAGCTGGTCAAAAACTGTTGATTCCAGTTGAAAAAACTTCCGCTGCTTCAAATCTTCAAAAACCAGATCCAAAGCCAGATCCAAAGCCAGTCATCAATTCTAGTCCAAATTTGCCCAAAGAAACCACTACTACGGCGAAACCAGCTCCAAAACCAAAACCAACAGCTCCTGCCAAATCGGAAGGAAAACTGAAAGCAACCACCAAAAAAGGATTGGTTGGATTGGGCAAAAGCGATGTTTTGGATCCTATTTCTTTTACAGCATTGCACCCATCACTCCCCATTCAATCGCTCGTAAAAGTGGTGAATACCGAAAATGGTCGTTTGGTTTTTGTAAGAATTGTAGGTAAAACAACGGGAGAAATGGGAATTTACGATTTGGTTATTTCCCAATCGGCCATGGATCAGTTAAAGGTGTTGGGAGAAAAATTACAGGCCGACCTCACTTTTGGAATTGCCGAATGAAGAACATCAGGCACTTGTTTCAATACCTTGCTCCACTGAAAAAGAATGTGGTTTGGGTTTTCATCTTCTTTAGCATTTCTACCCTTTTCTCTGCAGTTTCCATTTCCTTAATCATTCCTTTCCTAAAAATTCTCTTTTCAGGCGGTGATTTGATTCCTCAAAATCAAGTTGTAACATCCTCTTTTACAGGAAGATTCAATGGATGGATCAACGATTGGATTAACCAAGTAGGAAAAGAATCGGCTTTGTTTTGGTTTTGCGGTTTATTGGTCATTTTCATTTTTTTGAAAAGCATCTTCCGCTACTTAGGAAACATGAAAATGGCAGAAATTCGTACAAGATTGGTTTTGAATCTTCGAGAAAAAGCCTATCAGCGTTGGTTGAATGCTCCCCTATCCTATTTCCGCGGTGAACAAAAAGGAGATTTACTCTCTCGCATGACCGCGGATGTATTTCAGGTTGAATTTTCCATGCTTGGCGTCTTGGAAATGATTTTTAGAGATCCTTTCCAAATCCTAATCTACCTCGGAACCATGTTTTTCGTTAGTTGGCAATTAACCCTAATGATTTTTCTGGTTGCGCCCATTGGCGGACTGCTCATTGGTAGAATTGGTAAATTCCTAAAAAATGCCTCGCATCAAAGTCAGGAAGAACAAGGGAAATTATTGAGTTGGATGGAAGAAACCCTCAGCGGCATGCGAATTATTCAAGGATTTTTCGTGAAGCAAAAAGCCGCAGAAAAATTCAACGATCAAAACCAAAAGTTACGACAAAAGATGAAGATCGTTTACAGCCGCGAGTACTTGGCCTCTCCGCTTAGCGAATGGATCATCAGCATGATTTTAGTTGCCATCATGGGATACGGAGGATGGATGATCATCCACCAAATTAGCGCCCTCAACGGCGAATTCTTCATTTACTACCTCCTTACCTTTAGCCAAATCATCGCTCCAGCAAAGGCCATTACCGAAAGTTATTTTCGGATGAAAAAAGGAATGGCCTCTTTAGATCGAATTGAGGAAATTTTCAATACCCCCGAACACGTTGGAATGAATGCCGTTCAACCCTTTCAAAAAAACATCGAACTCGTTGAATTCAAAAATGTTTCTTTTCGATATCAAGAAGAATGGGTGCTGAAAAACGTTTCGTTTTCCATTGCAAAAGGAGAAACCGTAGCTTTGGTTGGAGCTTCTGGATCAGGAAAAAGCACGCTTGCCGATTTGCTATTGCGATTCATGGATACCCAAGAAGGAGAAATTCTGATCAATGGAGAAGACCTCAAAGCCTTTCAATTGGAAGATTGGAGGTCGAAATTGAGTGTGGTAACACAAGCACCCATCCTTTTCAACGATTCCATTCGTCAAAATGTTACCCTTTGGAACCAAAGATTTTCAACGGCTGAATTAGAATCGGCATTGCAGAAAGCAAATGCATTGGAGTTTAGCCTTCAAACAGCCAACGGATTGGAAACCATCATTGGAGAAAACGGTGGAAATTTGAGCGGCGGACAAAAGCAAAGGCTCACCATCGCCAGGGCATTGATCAATAATCCCGAAATCCTCATTCTCGATGAGGCCACCTCCGCACTCGATTCAGAATCGGAAAATTTGGTTCAGGAAGCTATCAAAAAAGCATTGGAAGGCAGAACAGCTTTGGTGATTGCTCATCGCTTGAGCACCATTCAAAATGCCGATAAAATCATAGTGTTGGACAAAGGTGCAATCGTTGAAATGGGAACCCACCAAAGTCTTTTAGGATCGAAAGGAGCTTATGCTCGGATGGTTGAACTTCAAACTTTAGGAGATTCATGAAAATTGGGATCATCGGAACAAGGGGAATTCCGAATCATTATGGAGGGTTCGAGCAATTTGCCGAATACCTTTCCGTAGGGTTGGTAGAAATGGGGCACGACGTTTCGGTGTATTGTCCGCATAACCACCCAGAAAAATCTGAAATTTGGAACGGAGTTCACCGAATCATGGTGAACGATCCGGAAGAGAGGTGGGGAACGGCAGGTCAGTTTTTTTACGACCTCAATGGAATTTGGGATGCCCGCAAAAGGAACTTTGATGTTATTCTTCAATTGGGGTATACGAGTAGTTCCATTTGGGGCCCTTTGATGCCTAAGGCGAAAATTTTCACGAACATGGACGGTTTGGAGTGGAAACGATCCAAGTTTTCCAAACCCGTTCAAACATTTTTGAAATTCGCAGAGCGAATGGCCATTTGGTATTCGGATGAGTGGATTTCGGATTCTATTGGGATTCAAGAATACCTAAAAAAGAAGTACAACAAAGAATCGACCTACATCGCTTACGGTGCATGGCCGTTTAATTCTCCCGATTCTTCCGTGCTGCAAAATTACCAGGTTCAAGAAAACAACTATTTCATGTTGGTTGCTCGAATGGAACCTGAAAACAACGTGGAAGTTATCCTCGACGGTTATGTAAAATCGGGATCATCTACTCCATTTTTAGTTGTTGGGAAAACAGAAAATGCCTTTGGCTCCCATTTGGTAGAGAAGTACAAACATCAAAAGGGGATTCGTTTTCAGGGAGGGATTTACAACCTCAACGATTTAAATCAGTTGCGTTACCATTGCAAAGCCTATTTCCATGGTCATTCCGTTGGCGGAACCAATCCGAGTTTGTTAGAGGCCATGGCTTCACAAGCTGCAATCATGGCTCATGGCAACATTTTCAATCAAAGTATTCTTGGAGATGACGCATGGTATTTCAAACAGGATCAAGACGTTGCAGATATCATTCTCAAAACCGATGATCCTTCGTTTTCTGCCCGAAAAGCGCAAGTGATTCAATCCAATTATTCCAAAATTGTTGAAGATTTTTCTTGGGACAAAATCATTCATCAATACGAAAAACTCCTCACAAAGTGAAAGTAGCTCTTCAGATTCGTTGGTTTTTATTCCTCGCTTTAGGAGTCGGACTATCGTTCCCTGGAGCTTATGGCCTACAAAATGTGAGTGTATACGGGCTTATTGGGATTTCCATCTTTTGTGCCTTTCGTTCAAAGGTTCGACCAACGATCCCATCCATTTTGTTTGTTACGGTGGGCTATTTCATTTATCTGCTGGGTTTTGAAGTGTTTGCAGATCAGAATTGGTCGGCTTTTTTAAAGAAAATTCCGCTTTTGCTTTCGCTTTTGGCTTTAGTGCCACCAACCAAAGAAGAGAAGCATGTTTTCTTCAACAGCGTTGGGATTTCAACGCTCGTTTCTTGCATGTACCTATGGGCCCACCACTTCATGGAGTTGGTTCCCGAGGAGCGTTGGATGATGAGTGCATACAGTTACACCTTTTTAACCGAATCATTGGGCTGGCAACCCATTTACACCGCCATTTCCTATTCCATTGGTGGACTTTTTTGGATGAATCAGCTCCAGTTTTCTCCCCATCGTTGGTGGAAAATTTTGGGCATGGTTGGCATTGGTATTCTTTTCGTTACCTTAATTTTTCTTTCAGCAAGAATGGCGTTCATCGCCTTCATCCTAACATCCGTACTCGTTGTTCCAGCCAACCGAAGATGGATTTATGGGGTTGGACTAGGATTGGCTATCGCTTTGATTTTCATTAACCCTGTTTTAAAGGAACGGTTAACAAAAGCCGTTTCTGGGAGCGAGCGGTATGCGGGTGGAAGCATTCGACTTGAGAAATGGGAAGCCGCAAAAGAAGTTAGCCTAAATCATTGGCTCTTTGGCGTTTCAAGCGGAAAATCACAACTAAAACTTGAAGAGCAATACCAAAAGCAAGGTTTTCAACTTGGAATCCAACAACATTACCACGCGCATCAACAATGGCTTCAAAACGCCGTGGAAGGTGGAATCTTTGGAATTTTATTTCTATTGGTGGTCTTTATTTCTTTTTTTACAAGGCATTTCCAAAGAGATGATCAACTCGTTTTGGCCATTGGCATTTTCATTCTCTTGAACACTTTTACCGAAAGCATTTGTGAACGTCAAACCGGAATGATTTGGTTTTGCATGATTTTTTTAACGGGATTTGTCCAAAAATCAGACAATCACCCATCGGTTGTGCATAAAGAATCATTGTGAATCGCCACTTTGGTCGATAGTTTTGCGTTGATAGAAAAAAATAAGTATGGATATATTGGTTATGGTCGGGCAAATGATATTGGCCCTTTCCATTTTAGTTGGATTGCATGAGTGGGGACATTACATTACCGCAAGGATGTTTGGGATTCGAGTTGAGAAATTTTACATTTTTTTCGATGCTTGGGGAAAGAAAATCTGGAGTAAAAAAATTGGAGGTACGGAGTACGGAATTGGATGGTTGCCTTTGGGTGGCTATGTAAAAATTGCTGGAATGATTGATGAAAGTTTGGACACCGACCAAATGGCTCAACCGGCTAAAGACGATGAATTTCGTTCTAAACCGGCCTGGCAACGCCTGATTGTTATGCTTGGGGGAATTATCGTTAATGCCCTTCTGGCGATCGTTATTTTCATGGCCATCTTGATGATTTGGGGGAAATCTTATTTGCCCATTTCGTCGATGAAGAATGGAATTTACGCAACCGAAATGGGGCAAAAAGCAGGATTGAGAACCGGTGACCAACTGTTAAAAGTAAACGGAGAGGCATTGACCGAATTTTCGCCCATCATTTCTACCGAACTGTTGCTCAATGCCGACGCTAAACTAGAAATTCTTCGCAATGGAGAAGCGGTAACCGTTAATTTCCCTGATTCCATTCGTCAGTACATGATGGAAAACAAGGAATCTTTGGTTGAAGTTCCGCTTCCTTCCATCATTCACAAAATTGAAAAAAACATGCCTGCCTTTGCTTCGGGAATGCGGGAAGGCGATGAGATCACAGCCATCAATGGAACTGCCGTTAGCACCTACAATGAAGTGTTTAACATCATTCCAACCGTTCGAGGAAAAATTGTACCCGTTTCGGTTCTTCGAAACGGACAAGCCATGACGTTCAAGGTTGATTTAACCAGCGATCCTCAATTTGGGATTCGAAGCTTAGCGGCCGATTCCATTTATGAAGTTCGATCCGAAAAATTTGGATTTTTTGCGAGTATTCCAGAGGCTTTCACTTTTGCAAGTGAAACGGTTTCCAATCAGGTTAAAAGTTTCCAAAAGATTTTCAGCGGTGAGGTATCTGCTCGAAAAAGTTTAGGCGGCCCCATTGCGATTGCCAAAGATTTGTACGGAGGAACGTGGATTTGGCAAAAATTTTGGTTGACCACTGCCCTACTTTCCATCGTTTTGGCCTTCATGAATTTGCTCCCCATTCCCGCATTGGATGGTGGGCACGCGCTGTTTACCCTGATTGAAATGATTATCCGCCGACCACTATCTACCAAGTTTCTAACGTATGCGCAGTATGTTGGAATGATCATCATTTTTGGATTAATGATTTTCATCATTGGCAACGATTTACTAAAACTGTTCCTATGAGAAAGATTTTTTTACTAGCCTTTTTATTGATTAATGCGGTTTCTAAAGGCCAAGACTTAAAATTTCAGCGCGATACAACAGGAATGGGTGAAGGATATACCTACGGAAAACGCCTAATTCTAGTTCCCTTCAAACCGTACGACTACAAAAGCGATGCGGATGCTGATATCGCTAAACAAAATGAATTGGAACCATCTTATGTAAAGCTCGTTTTTCGTTCGTCTTTCGACCAGGTTCTATCCAACGCCCTTCGAAATCGCTTTGAAATGATTCGTTTGAACTTGGATTCACCAGCGGAATACAAAGAAGATTTGCAAGCGTTTTACAATTCGACGGGGACTGCCTACGAGCGCCCAATTTTGGTACGCCCTGCCCAAACGGATATCGACAAAGCAAAAAAAACAAAATCGCAATTGTTTATTGATGAGATGGCGAAATTGGCCAACATCGATCGAACACCCAAAACCTATCGAGGAGTAGATGGAGGAGAATTTAAAGCTCCCAATGAATTAACCCGCTACTACAAAACCACCATTTCCAATCCGAATATCATTCCGTACATGCAAGAAAAGTATCAGAATGATTACTTCCTTTTCATCAATATGATGGAAGTTACCACCCGATACGACCAATGCATTGATTTGGAGAATAAGAATTACAACCGAGAATTTTCCCTTCACTACACCCTTTACGACAAACAAGGAAAGCAAGTTGTAGGAAATGTAATTACGTTACTTTTCCCATCTAACACCAATAAAATCAACGACATTATTGCTAAAAACTTTGGAGTTATCGCCAAGGAGATCAATAAAAGTTTACCTTAAATAAAAAAAATGTTTGCAAAAATGCTTTTTAGGCCTACTTTTGCATCCACAATCAATATGCCTGGGTGGCGGAATAGGTAGACGCGCTGGTCTCAAACACCAGTGGGGCGACCCATGCCGGTTCGATCCCGGCCCCAGGTACGAAGTAAAGCTGCGACAAAACCGCAGCTTTTTTTGTAGATGAAACTTGACTGGAAAAAATCGCTTATTGCAGCATTTTTGCTCCTGATTTGGGAGATGATCATTCTGAAAATGAATTGGATGAACGATACCGCTGGACGTTACCAGTACTTTCTGAATTTGATCATTATTGTTGTTTTCCAATTGGTGGCCTTTCGCGATTACAATCAAAACAATCCTCAAGCCACCAACAAAGATCGAATGATGTTCATCATCCCTTTCAATTTGGTGATCACCGTCATTTTTGTTTTGGGAAGCGGCCTCCTCTTTCAAACCATTTTCACCCAAGAAGTTGCGGCCGCAATCCGTGAAAAATCCTTGCTCCTTGAACAATCTCGTGCAAGCATGGTCGGAAAATCTTTGGTTCAACAAAATGAACTGATCACAACTGAGTTAGATCTCATTAAAAAGACTTTCACTTGGGAAGGGATTTTCATTTTCAAAGGAGCCATAACCCTCTTTCAATCCATGCTTTTGGGAAGCATTTTAGCTTTTACCCTGAACGGAAAGAAATTATTCGATTAATCCTGCATGAAATATCCCTTCAACGTAAGAATCTACGCCATCATCCAAAATCAAGGAAAAGTGTTGGTGTCCGACGAGTCCTACGACAATTGGCACATTACCAAATTTCCTGGAGGTGGTTTGGAATTTGGAGAAGGAACCATTGACTGCATCAAAAGGGAATTGTGGGAAGAACTTGGAATTCATATTAATGCTGTTGAACATTTTTACACCACGGACTTCTTTCAAGCTTCCGCACAAAATCCGAAAGTACAGGTCATTAGCATTTATTATCAGGTTAAGTTAGAGAATCCCAATCAAATTGCGGTGAAGGAAAAACCCTTTGATTTTGGGCTTAATTCCATCAAACAATGTTTCCGATGGATTGATATTTCCGCCATTGAAGCCAATACGTTAACCTTACCGGTGGACCAAGTGGTGGCCATGAAATTGAAAAGCGGTTATTTAGAATAAATAAAAACAATTTGGCTTATCTTTGCGTTTCGAAAGCAAAACCGCTTTTTTATGAGCAAAGACCAAGAAATATTAGATTCGATTACTTCGCAGGAATACCAGTGGGGATTCGAAAGTAATATTGATCAAGAAATCGCCGCCATTGGCCTTTCTGAAGATACCATTCGTTTCATTTCAAAAAAGAAAAACGAACCCGAATGGATGTTGGATTGGAGATTGAAAGCGTTTGAAATTTGGAAATCCATGCCCGAGCCAAATTGGCAAAATTTGGAGTACGCACCGGTTGATTTTCAATCCATTTCCTACTACGCAGAACCCAAAAAGAAAACCCTGAACTCGTTGGATGAGCTTGACCCCGAAATTAAAGCTACCTACGATAAACTTGGTATTCCTTTGGAAGAGCAAAAACTATTAGCGGGAGTGGCCGTAGATGCGGTTCTCGATTCAGTGTCGGTCGTTACTACCTACAAAGAGCGTCTTGCTCAAGATGGCATCATATTTTGCAGTTTTAGCGAAGCCGTTCACGAACATCCCGAATTGGTAAAAAAATACCTCGGTTCGGTTGTTCCCGTTGCCGACAATTATTTCTCAGCTCTCAATTGCGCCGTGTTTTCAGATGGTTCCTTCGTTTACATCCCAAAAGGAGTTCGTTGCCCCATGGAATTGTCTACCTATTTCCGCATCAATGCGAAAAACACGGGTCAATTCGAACGCACCCTCATCATTGCCGATGATCGGAGTTATGTTTCCTATTTGGAAGGTTGTACCGCTCCTCAACGCGACGAAAATCAACTTCACGCAGCGGTGGTGGAATTGGTAGCCATGGAACATGCAGAAATCAAGTATTCTACGGTTCAAAACTGGTTTCCTGGTGATAAAGATGGGAAAGGTGGAATTTATAATTTCGTGACCAAACGAGGGGCCTGCTTGGGAAATCATTCCAAAATTTCATGGAC
>CANHCV010000021.1 GCA_947459245.1 Bacteroidota bacterium | reverse complement strand
GGAGAGCAATACAATGCAGCAAGAACCAGGAAAATAACCCCAGCAATCAAATGCTTCATCCAAGGGCGAGAAATCGATTCAGACATATTCGTTCTTTTAATCGTTATGGGTTTGTATGTTTTGAAGCGCCTCGTCCAAATCCGTGGTAGGAAGTTGACATGCGCCGTGTTCACAAAGATAGAAAACAGTTTTCTCTGGAATCCATCGATCGGAAAAAATAGACACCCGGTCGTTGGGGTAGGGGGTTCCCACCACCAACACGTTGGGGAGAAATCGGTCTTCCAACTCGGATTTCATTTGGGTGGCCTGAGGTCCTACCACGGCCAACTCGTGAAAACCGTAGTGGCGATAGGTGTGCATCAAGGCCCAATTGGAGGCGTAGGCCCCGTAAGAGTTCATTTTTCCGTCGAGGTTGGCCAACATGCGTTGGCTTAAGTCCATCATTTCAGGTTTTCCCACCAATCTTCCCAGCAAAAATGCGTTGTGGGCCATCACCCCATTGGCCGATGGAATCACGTTGTCCGACAAGTCGAGCGGTTCGGCCACCAGGCTTTCTGCCCAAAATGGTGAAAAATGAAACAGATTTTTATCTGCAGAAAAATGATTTTTATGAATGTAGTGCCACAGGTTTTGGGCATCTTCCAAATAGTTCTCGTTCCAGGTAACTTGGTACAATTCCAAACTGGCTTCCAGCAAATGCGCCATGTCTTCCAGAAAAGCCGAAACCTGGGCCACGCCCGATTTCCAAGTTCGGTACCAACGACCGTTATCGCCCTTGAATTGCTGCATCAAGAAACGGTAATTTCGTTCGGCCAAATGCAGCAGGTTGGCTTCGCTGAAGGCCAAAGATGCTTGGGCCATTCCCGTTACCAACAAGGCATTCCAGCCCAATAAAATTTTATCATCCAAACCGGGTTGGGTTCTGCTCTTGCGATGGTTTTGGAGCTTTTGACGAATTTCTACCAACTTTTCGGCCATTCCTTCCGGAGAGAAATCGAATTTTTCAGCTAGCGGACGAATGGAACTGCCAATAACTGGGATGGAAACCCCGTGTTCCCATTCACCAATTCCACCGATTCCGTAAAATTCTTGAGCAATGGGTGCGTCATTACTGAGCACTTCCTCCAATTCTTGTGGGGTCCAAACGTAGTATTTCCCTTCAACTCCATCGGTGTCGGCATCCAAGGCCGACCAACTTGCGCCGGCAGGATGTAGCAAATCTCGCTGCAACCACTCCACCGTTTCGTACACCACTTTGCGGTAAAGTTCGTTCGGTTCGGTTCGGTACGCCTCGGCGTACAAACGAATGAGCTGAGCATTGTCGTACAGCATCTTTTCGAAGTGGGGAACCTTCCAATAAGCGTCGGTAGAGTAGCGGGCGAATCCGCCTCCAATATGGTCGTAAATGCCACCGCTAGCCATGCACTGAAGGGAATGGTGCACCCATTGGAGCGCATCCTCGTTTCCGGAAATCCAACCGTACCGCAACATCGTTCGGAGAATGACGGGCATGGGAAATTTGGGAGCTCCTTGCATTCCACCCAAGCGCCGGTCGGCTTTGGCCAGAACTTGGTCGAAAAAGTTTTCTAAATCGGATTTAGAAAAGGTAGATTCCCCTGCATTTGGAGGTAAAGTGGCATGTTGCTGAATCGCCTGAACCAATTGATCGCCATATTGCAAACAAGCATTCGGATCGTCTTTCCAAAGCCGAACGATGTTCGAAAGGGTGTCGATCCACTTGGTTTGCGGGAAGTAGGTTCCTCCAAAAATGGGTCTTCCATCGGGCAAACAAATCACGTTTAACGGCCAACCGCCTTGTCCGGTCATCAGTTGAACCGATTCCATGTAGAGGTGATCCACATCGGGACGTTCTTCACGATCCACTTTTATCGAGATGAAATGGGTATTCATCACATCGGCCACGTCTTGGTTTTCGAAGGATTCGTGCTCCATCACGTGGCACCAATGGCATGCCGAATATCCAATGGAAACGATGATCAGTTTTTTCTGGGCCTTCGCTAACTCAAATGCCTCGTTCGACCAAGTTACCCAATCCACCGGATTGTTGGCGTGTTGGAGCAAATAAGGACTTCTGGAGTGAGCGAGAGCATTTGGCATGGGACTGCAAAATAAGCAGGAAGCGGCAAAAAAAACGAATGGATTTTTGCAGAAAATGAAGCTTAATCAATCGTTTCTACCGCTGCTTTTGCGCTTAAGATAACGCCGGGAATTCCTTGGCCGGGATAAAAACTATCTCCTGCGCCCAAGAGGCGATTTCCGTGCAATTTGCATCCCGGCATTTGCCAAGGTAATACGTTTTTCAATTGAGGATAACCGCCCACGATTCCGTTTTTTCTCATCGTCCATGCTTCCCAACCTCCAGGGGTAGAACTATGGAAATACACCACGTTTTCCCGCTTCACAAGATCGGCCATTTCCAATCTGCGAAACACCTCATTTTCTACTTCTTCTTTGGAATGAATGTGTTTTTTGAGCGGTTGGACCACGTGCATGGACACCGCTCCAACCCGAATGTTCTCCAAGTCGGAACGGGGGTCGGAGGCGGGATGAGTTGACCAAAAAATGGAATGCGCCCCCGTTTGCGGCATGGGTGAATCCAAGTGAATTTGATGGTGAATGCACTCCCATTCCCGGTGAGGTTGGTAGGCAATTCCCATGGTAAACGCCCCACTCAATTGGTCGAGCGGCTGAATTTTTTTCTTCCAGCTTTCTGAAATTTCGGCAGGAACAAGGTCAACCAAATTGTTCAACGGGATGCTGCTGATGACGTGATCGGCTACCCACGATTGGTTTTTTCCGATCACAGAAATGCTATTTGAATGAATCTCCAATTTTTGAATGGGCTGACGGAGAACGATTTCACCACCATTTTTTTCAATCCAATTTTTCAGGGCATCCGACAATTGTTGCATGCCGCCATCCAAATAATGGTTGGGTTCATTGGTGTAACAGAGGGCGGTTGATCCGAAGAGCAAGTTCACCTCATTGGCGGTGTTTTGGGCCGAAATCATCAATTGCTCATCGATGAATTTTCGGAAAATTGCATGCTTCCCGAGTCCACATTTTTCCATCCATTGCTCTACGGTTTGAAAAGCATAAGGAAGATGTTTCACCCTTTCCAATGAAAAAAGAGGAATGGCCTGAAGCACATCGGAAAGGGTTTGAGGTGGAAAGTGGTGCAATGCCAAAGCGTTGTTCCAAACGAATTGAGAAAGTTCAAAGCAACGGGTCCAGAATTTTCGTTGGCCTTCCGGGCCGAAAACCCGCTCGGCCTCTTGAATCCATTCCTCCAGGTTTTCGAATCGGGTGAGGGTGGGCGTTCCCGCCAAACCGTGAACCTGCATGGGTAGATGAAGGCGTGTTGCTTGAAGCGGAGGCAGGTTCAATTGTTCGAGCAACCACCCCACGGGACGGTTTTCTCCCAAACCTACCAAGGTGGTTGCGCCCGATTCGAATCGGTGCCCTTTGCGCCAGTAAGTAGCGGAGCACCCGCCTACCATCCAGTTCTGTTCTGCCAAAACCACGTGGTGACCGCGCCGAATGCACAGGGCTGCCGCCGCAAGTCCACTCATTCCGGCACCGATAACCACGATTTTCTTCATGAATGGGTAACAACAAAACCGCCTTTCCTGTTTCCAAGAAAGGCGGTTTGATGCGATGTTTTTCCGTTATTTTCCTTTGGCCAATTCCACTTCAAAAAGTTTGGGCCAGTATTTTCCGGTGAGGAAAAGGGTTTTGGTTGCGGGGTTGTAGGCAATTCCGTTGAGGACTTCAGCGTTTTCGGCTTCGGAAGCCGTGAGCAAGCCCCCGGCATAAATGAAGCTTTTTACCGCTCCCGTTTGGGGGTCGATGCCCACCAAATCATCGGTCATGTACACGTTGGCGTAAATGCTACCGTTCACCCACTCCAATTCATTCAGCTGATCCACCATTTTTTCGTGGCTGAAAACCTCAATGACCTTGGAAATGGTGGATGGATTTTTCGGATCGATGAAATACAATTTGTTGGTACCGTCGCTCATAATGAGCTCTTTCCCATTGTTGGTAATTCCCCAACCCTCGATGGCGCGGGGATATTTGAAGGAACCGATGGGTTGGAGCGATTTTGCATCGTAAATAAAACACGTGAGCTCCTTCCAGGAAAGTTGGTAAACTTTCCCACCCAAAACGGTGCATCCTTCCCCAAATACGGAAGGTTCCAATTTTTGTTCAATGGCCACTTTCCCCGTTTTCCAATCAACCAAACGAATGGAACTTTGACCGTATTGCCCGCCACTCATCACCAATTGGTTGCCCAAAAATTCCAATCCTTGGGTGTACAACTTTGGGTCGTGCGGGTAGGCTTTTACGGCTTTGGCCACAAAAGCTTGGGGGGCCGAGCGGGCCATCAGGGTAATGGCCGATGTTTTTTCGATCGAAGTTCCTTTAGAGGAAGCTTTAGCGGTGAGGAGGTGTTGTCCCATGGTCAAGCCCTCGGTTTGAATGCGTACCGGAAAGGGCAGAGAATCGGTGGTGGTCAATGCTTTTCCATCGATGAAAAAGGTAACCGAATCGATGGGATGCAAAGAATCGGTGGGGACCACATTCCAAACCACCGTATCGCCTTCGTGAACGGTCCCTGCCGAATTGATTTCGTTGTTGAAAAAATCGAGATCTACTGCATCTCTTTCTTCCTTTTTAGAAGAACAAGACGGTGCTATAAGTGCAGTAATGCATGCAAATAGAAAGATTTTCGGCCACAATTGAATTTTCATGGGGTAAAAATACGGCGCATTGGATGGATTTTGAAGACAAAAAAAGCCCCGAATTTCTTCGGGGCTTTTTCAAGTAAGGTTGAACTTAATCAACCAAGAGTTTTTCCGACCATCGACCGGTTTCGTTTTCAACCCGAATCAGGTACAATCCCGAAGGAACATCCAAATTGAGGTGCAAACCTTCGCGAATTTGAGCGGTGGAAATAACTTTTTTCATGATTCTTCTTCCAGAAAGATCTTGCAAACTCAACTGTACTTCTTTGCCCGTTGCTTCAGGAATGCGCAACCAAACCTGCTCTTTTGCGGGATTTGGATACATTTCTGCTTGAGAGGTCCAAGTGCCAGTACCCAAACGAGAATACAAGGTGATGCACAAGGTGTCGTCTCTACGGATGGTATCAACAGGAGAAACAAATACACAAATGCGTTGAGCTCCCGGAGTGGTTGCCTTGTACTTGATGGCGAACGAGTGGGTCACCGAATCACCAGGAAGTAGGCCTGGGCCACCTACTGCTAGCGATTGGGTTTGAACCAAACCACCATTCACCGAGAAATTGAAGTCGAAAGGCAGTACACGAGAAATATTTCCCATGTTTTTCACTACGGCTGAAACAATGGCAGAGTCGCTGAAACTGTTTGCAGTTGGAGAAACAATGCGGGCCGCCATCAGGTTGATGTACCCTTGTGGTTGCCCTTGAAGGGAGTCGTACACGGCAAAGTTATCGATAGCAACTCCGTCACCGTTTACCGAACCATCGGAGATGAAACGGAAACGGAAACGAACGCGAGACTGACCAGCAAAAGAGGAAATATTGGCTTCTGCTTGTGTCCAAGCACCGGTAGCTCCGTTCCAACAAGGACCGGTATAGTAACTGCGGGACATGCTGTAATTGTAGAAACTGGAATTGCTGTCGTTCACCAGGGTCCAAGTGGCACCGTTATCGGTTGTGGCCTCCAAAATTCCAAGGTCGTAATTGTTTTCTGTTTCGTACCAAATTTGGAAGCGAACTTTCGGATTTCTAGCTTGACTTAAATCGTAACAAGGACTTAGAATTTGAGATTCTTCGTTGTCGTTGTAACTTCCACCCAAGTTGGTTTTCCAAACATTTGGCCTGGAGTAAGCAGAATTAATGGTATTGCTTCCTGGAATTCCATGTGCCCAAGAAGAATTTATGCCACTGGCTACCCAACCGCCGTTGTTGTTGTCGAAAAACTCGGAGTCGGGAAGGGTGGTGATGTTTCGGGCGGAAACCAAAGTGGTGCGAAGGGTGTCGTTCAAGCGATCGGAATCTTGAGCAGCACCAACGTAAACCATCAATTGATAGGTTCCTGTAGTAGATAAATTCACGGTCGTTGGGAATTTGAAGGTGGCTGTTCCGCCGCCTACAAGAGGCCCAGGAATGCTACCAACCACCGCAGCGCCCGCATTGAGTTTGTAGGCAACGGGAATATTGGTTTGAGTTACCGTACCCACGTTATTTACACGAATTTCTACGGTATCGTTGGCCGAAAGTCCGCAACCGCTGCTGGGGCGGAGGATGGCTTTCAGCTCCAAATCCGGACCAGAACCGTCGAAGAATTTCACATCATCAATGGCCATATCTCCATCAAAGCTAGAACCACGAATTCCTTTGAAACGAACTTTGGTATTTCCACGGGAAGGAATGCTCACTTTTCGCTCCAACCAAGGATCGGTTTCATTGGCTTGTTGAGGCCCAAGGATGGAATCGAAGGTAATCCATTGTCCATTGCTTTCGTATTGAACATACAATTCACCCATGGTTGCACCAGCCATGTGGTACCAGTACGACATGCGAGGTGCTGTTAAGGAGGTAAGATTCAAACACGGAGAATACAAAAAGGTAGAATCTCCGGAATTACCGAAAGATGCTTCGGTGTAAACGTAGTTGCCGCTTCCGGTGGTATGATCTTGGTTGGGGCCAGTTGCAAAAGAACTGGTTGGACCATTATTTACAAACCAAGAATAACCAATTCTTCCAAAAGCAGAGTCTGCTTTAAAGGTCCATCCGATGGGGAAGATACCTGGAGTTGAACCATTTCCTGAAGTTCCTCCATCAAAGTTTTGAAGGTGTGAAAAAGTATTGATTTGGCTGTTGACGATGGTGGCAAACACGGTATCATCTCCTTGAATGTTATCGCCGGGCATTTGGGTGTAAACCTTGAAATTGTAAGTTCCTGATGCGGATAGATTCGCTCGAGAGGTAAAGGTGTGAGAAACCGTGGTATTGGGAGCAATGGGTCCACGAATGGTATCGATTGCTGAGGTGAACGCGGTTGCACCGGAAATAGAATAGCGAACCGGAACGTTGGAAAGCGGTGCAGTTCCGAAATTCACCACCCGAGCAACAACTCGTTCGTTATTTCCTAATCCGCAAGCGGTGCTTGGAGAATCCAAAAATGCCATGGCTGCGTTGGTAGGAACAAGGACTCCAAGGGAATCGTAAACGGCAAAATTGTCAATGGCGAATCCCTCATCGGTAGCCGAACCATCCGAGAAAAAGTGGAAACGGAAAAGAACACTGCTAGCATTACCAAGAACCGACAATGGGTGTCTTGCTGTGGTCCAAGTGCTGTTTGAACCGTTCCAACAATCTCCTGAAAATTGGGTTCCATTGATGTTGGCATTGTACCAGTTGGTTCCTCCAGAACTTTGTCCGCCAATCACATTCCACGTTCCACCACCATCGGTAGAGGCTTCTAAAACCATTCCATCGTAATTGATTTCCGATTCGTAGGCAAGGCTAAATCCAACCATGGGCACTCGCAAACCGGTTAAGTTGTAACATGGAGATTGAATGTACGATTGTTCGTTATCGTTGTAATTACCGGTAAGATTATTGGTCCAGACATTGGGCGCCGAAACCGAGGTATTGATGACTGCACCGTTGGGAGCACCGTGAGCCCAAGTGTTCGAACTTCCGTACGTAATCCAAGCTGCTGATGCATCAAAGCGTTGCGTATCTGGTGCAGTAACGGTTGCGTAGTGAATCAATTCATAATTGGCGGTATCGTTCAACGGTAAATTATCTACCGGAACAGCAACATAGGCTTTGATGGCGTAGGTTCCAACCGTGCTGAAATTATAACGATTGCGGAAAGCATATCGGATTTTTGCTCCAGGCGCAATGGGACCAGTTAGGGTATCGGTTCCACCAAAGGCGCCGTTTACGGTGTAACTAACCACCAACTGGTTCAAATTGTTGGTTCCCAAATGTTCCACTAAAGCAACCACGGTGTCGTTGTTACCCAAACCACATCCACTCACCGGACTCACAATGGAAGAAATGCTGATTTCGGTTGGAGACGGAGTAAACTCGTAAGCTCCATAATCGGGCGTGGTTGCACTTCGAACCGCACCAGTAATATCATTGGTTACAAAAGAAGGTGTTCCAGAATTATTGATCAACCCTTCAATAGGGATTAACAAAGCATTGGAAATGAAACGGGGGTTCAACGAGTCGGAATTCGCATCCTGGTTGGTCCCTGTTTTCCAATCAAAAAGGGTGGTATGCGTGATGGGTGTAGCATCATCGATGAAAGCAAAATCAGAAAGATTTGCTCCAATGAAATAGTCGTTGTAATCGATGTTCGCGCTGTCGATCAACTTCAAGGAAGAAAGATTGTAAGCATGAAAATCAACGCTCATTTGGAAACGGGTGTCTGATTTTGCCATGAAAATGTTGTTCAAAACATCCAAATGACCTAAAGAAACAAGGGTGGTGTCGTCTTCAAAAATGGAAATCATCCCCGTGCTACCAAAGAAGGGCGATCGGCTGTACTCAAAAGCAACGGTGTTGTGCAGCAATTGCATGTAATCGGGTCCATCTGTTGAATCTGTGAAGATGCTGAACACGCTTGGTGCACCAAAAAAACTGGTGGATTTTAATTGAATAGTGTTGTTGTAGACTTTGGTGGGATCTCCCGATTGGCCGTTTACGTTGTTCAAAGAAACTGCAACCGAACCACCCATGTCTCCCATTATTTTATTGTCGTAAACCTGATTTCCAAATCCACCTTCCAAACGAATGATCTCAAATCCATCTACATCTTGAATGGTATTGTTGTTCACCTGTGCTAAAGTTTGAGCGGTAAGTGAAATCGCAGAAGCCGAAAAATTAACCAATCGGTTGTTGAAAATGGAGTTGTTGTCGGCCTGGGTGGAAGAGGTATAAAAAATCCCGCTAATTCCTCCGTCCAAGAAACAATCGATGGTGCGGGAATTGGAGGTGTTGTTGAAGTAAACCGAGTAATCGGTACCAAACCCACTTCCTCCGATCAAACGGCACTGGCTAATTTCAATGTTGTCGCCATCGTTGGCTTCGATGATGGCGGAAGGAGTTCCGAACCCCGCTGACCCATTTCGTTTAAAAACGATGTTGGAGAAAGAAAAATCGGAAACCTGATCCAATTTAAAAACGCTGGTTCCTGTGGTAGGTGGAAAGATGGGGTCTTGGATCGTCACATCTCCCAAACTCCCATTTTGGGTAATGGTGATGGATGGATTGCCGGAAATGGGGCCCTGAATCAAGAAGGTTCCCGTGTAGGTTCCCGAATCCAATTCAAATGCAATGCTGCCCGTTCCGCCTCCACAATTGAGAGCGGCAATGGCATCTTGAAGGGTTTGATAATTGGCGGTGGGTCGTGCACCAACGGTATACGTTCCTGCCGTTAATCCGAAGCAAAGTTTGGTGCGCAACGTGTCGTTGTTGGGGTTCACATCCGGACTTCCGTTCGCGTTTGCGGCCCAAGTTTTTAGGGTGTGTGTTCCCGTGGTAGGAAGGGTAATGTTGGTGGAAAAAGTGTACGTGGTGGAGGTTCCGGGGGCAAGATTTCCGGTCCAAGGAGCCGTTACTGCCGTGTTGTTGTTCAGTTGGTAGCCCAAGGATGCGCTGGTGATTGCGGTAGTGCCTTGGTTGGAAAGGGTAATGGTAACCGGACGGGTACTTCCGGCAACAAAGGGTGCAGAAGGACTTACCAACGAAGCGACTCCTAAATCGGTTCCTTGTCCGCTGTGGTAGGCAATTCCTCCCGTAAAACAGCGTGGAGTATTGAACGGCTGAGGAAGCGAACCACCGAAACCGGTTTGCGGCCCGGAGGTAATTTTCATGTCGTTGTTCACGAACGTATCGGGAAAAGCCGCGGTGTGGGTGGTGTAAATCATGGTAGAATTCTGAACATTCCCCACATAAAAACCGTACTCTTGCCCGGCACTCATCCGAAAGTTTGCTGCAGTAATATCAAGACCGGAAACGGAGGAGATTCGTAAACCGGTATTGGTAATGTTGGCCGAATACGTTCCCAGAAGGGTCCATCCGGTTGAAGTAGTGACGTTCGGTTGCCCAGAAATGGGAGTGCTGCTGTACCAAACCTCCACTTGGTCGGTGCCGGTAGCACCCGAAAGACCAACGTAAATGGTGTCAAGAATAATCGGTCGATAAGCTTTAAGATTAAAGGTTATTCCGTCAGCACCGTTATTTCCTGGCAAAGGAGGGAAAGTGTAGAGGGATTGAGAGAAACCAACGAGTGCTCCCAACCCAAACAAAAAAAGAAAAAAAAGTTTTTTCATGGGTGTAAATTTTCTGAAAGTTAAAAAAGAATGGATTTATTTTCACATTTTTGTTTTCTGCATGAAAATTCCCTTTTCCCCTCCTTTCATCAATGAGTCCGTTATTCAAGAAGTCGTTGACTCCTTAAGCAGCGGTTGGATAACCACTGGGCCCAAGGTAAGTCGGTTAGAAAACCGCATGGCCAATTGGCTGGGGGTGGATAAAGCACTTTGCGTTAATTCGGCCAGTGCAGGAATGCAATTGATGCTGGAATGGTTTGGCGTTGGGCCCGGGGATGAAGTTATTATTCCGGCGTACACCTATGCTTCTACGGCTACGGCCGTTCTCCATTGCGGAGCAATACCCGTGATGGTAGATGCCGATCCAAATTCCTTCGAATTATCCATTAATAATGTTGAAAAAGCCATTGGCCCCAAAACCAAAGCCATTATTCCGGTAGATATTGGCGGTTGGCCTTGCAATTACGATGCACTTTTTCAACTCGTGAATCGGGAAGACGTTCAAAAGTTGTTTACTCCCCAGCATCCCCATCAAGAAAAACTCGGAAGAATTTTGATCATGGCTGATGCCGCTCATTCCATCGGCTCCAAGTACAAGGGCCGGCCGGTAGGAACGTTGGCCGACCTCACCGTTATTTCTTTGCATGCCGTGAAAAACATTACCTCCGCCGAAGGTGGAGTCGTATTATTCCATTTGCCAGCTCCTTTTCAAAACGAAGAAGAATACCGAAAAAATAAGATCATTAGCCAAAACGGACATTCTAAAAATGTTCACGAAAAGGCGCTCAATGATGGTTGGAGGTACGACATCGTTGCATTGGGGAAGAAAATTAACATGACCGATTTGGGTGCAGCGATAGCCTTGGCTCAATTGGATCAATGGGAAGAAATGCAGGCCCGACGCAATGAAATTTTTCATCAATATGCCCAAGCGCTAAAGTCCATCAAAGGAATTCGTTTGCCCCAATTTGCTGATGATTTAAGGCAGGGAAACGGACATTTGTTCATGATTCAACTTGTGGATGCATCGGCGGAAATTCGCGATCAGCTCATTTCCGAAATGAAAGATTTGGGCATCGCTCTCAATGTTCACTTTGTATCACTTCCACAGTTTACCTACTTTCAATCGATCGGGGTTCAACCCGAAAATTATCCCCACGCCGTTCAATTGTCTAATTCGGAGGTTTCATTACCTATTTATCCCCAATTGTCCGATGAACAAATCCAATTTCTATTAAAATCCCTTATTTTCGTCCTTTCCAAGTTGGGAATAGGATGATAAAACGGATATTCGACATTTTTTTTTCAGTTATTTTTCTGGCCATTACGGCTCCTTTTGTATTGTTTTTAGGCATTTTGGTCGTTTTTGATTCCAAAGGTTCCATGTTTATTTTTCAAGAAAGAATTGGAAAAAATCAAAGGCCATTTCAATTGGTAAAACTTCGAACCATGCTTGCAAATAGCCAAAGCAAAGGACTGCTAACCATTGGAAATCGGGATCAACGGGTAACCCGAATTGGGTATTTTTTGCGGAAGTACAAATTGGATGAATTTCCTCAATTTTGGAATGTTCTGAAAGGCGACATGAGCATCGTTGGGCCGCGACCGGAAGTAAAAAAGTACGTTGATTTGTATGATTCCAATCAAAAGGAAATCTTCCGTTTCCGACCTGGAATAACCGATGTTTCCAGCATACTTTTTTGGAACGAAAGCGAATTATTGGCAAAAGCAACCGATCCTGAAAAGCATTACATCGACGTAATTCTGCCCCAAAAAATTGAAATGAGCTTGGCGTATTCCAAAAAAGCGAATCTTTTTTCCGACCTTGGAATCATCTTTAAAACCGTTCAAAGTTTTTTCTCGAAATGATAGCAAGTACCGCATTTGTTCATGCCTCCTCTTTTGCCGATTCGGGCTGTACCATTGGGCAAGGAACCAAAATTTGGCATTTTTCGCACATCATGGCCGATGCCGAGATTGGGTCGTTTTGCAACATTGGTCAGAATGTTTTTATCGCATCTGGAGTGAAAATTGGGGATCGAACAAAGATTCAGAATAATGTTTCGTTGTACACGGGTGTTGTTTGTGAGGAAGATGTTTTTTTGGGGCCTTCCATGGTTTTTACCAACGTTATGAATCCGCGGGCCTTCGTTGAACGGAAATCGGAGTACCGCCCAACCCTCATTCGCAAAGGGGCCAGCATTGGTGCCAATGCTACTCTGGTTTGCGGAAACGAAATTGGCGAATTTGCCTTTGTTGCCGCCGGTGCCGTGGTTACCAAGCCCGTTCCCAATTTTGCCATGGTTGCCGGAGTTCCTGCCAAACAAATCGGATGGATGAGCAAAGCCGGGCATACATTGCACTTCAATGAAAACAATCAAGCCCAATGCCCGGAAACCGGAGAAAACTATGAGCTTCGCGATCAACAATGTTTTGTTACGGACTTGTGAAAAGAGTTGTTGATGTCATTCTTGCCCTTTTTGCCCTGTTGATTGCGTTTTTCCCCGCGGTTATCCTCCTGCTGATCGCCAAAATTCAATTCGGAAAAGCACTTTTTGTTCAAGAAAGATTGGGACATAAGGAAACCATTTTCCTCATTTATAAAGTAAAATCCCTAGGCCCAAATCATGAATTAACGCCATTTTGGATTCGTGTTCGAAGTCTTGGCTTGGATGAAATTCCCCAATTGTGGAACATTTTGAAAGGAGATTTGAGTTGGGTTGGCCCCCGCCCCCTGCTTCCCGAATACCTTCAGCATTATACCGAAGCTCAAAAACGCAGGCACTTGGTGGTTCCTGGAATTTTTGGCTGGTCCCAATTGCACCAAATGCAAAAAATCTTGACTTGGGAGGAGCGACTCGCTCTCGATGTAGCCTACGTAGAGAAGAAAAGCTTCCTGTTTGATTCCCAAATTTTCATCCGTTCCGTATTCCTTTTGTTGACAAAAGCGCGAAAAAACGCCTCGGATTTTGAAAGATTCGGTACTTAAGAGAGAAATGGTTGAAAATTCAACTTCAATTTTCTACCTTTAAACATGCAAAATTCACTTCCTTTCATCATCTACGGAGCCGGTGGCCACGGGAAAGTTATTGCAGAAACACTTTCACTGATGAACTGCCAAGAGGTATTTTTCTGGGATCAAAATCATTCTTCTTCCCAATTGCATCTAAAAGTTTATCCCCCCTTTCAAGGGCCAACCGGAAAAGTGATTTTAGGAATGGGTAACTTGTCAGTCAGGAAAGAAATTCTTGCAGAAAAAGGGCAGTTGATTGATTTTTTTCCATCTTTCTTGTCCCACCCTTCCGCATTTGTTTCTCCCTCAGCCCAGATTGGAAAAGCAACGTGGATCGGCCCTAAAGCCACCGTTCATTCCTTTGCGGTGATCGGAGATCATTGCATCATCAATTCAGGTTCCATCGTTGATCACGATGTTCATTTGGGAAATAATGTGCACATCGCTCCTGGAGCAACCTTGTGCGGACATGTTTCCATTGGCGACCATAGTTTTGTTGGAGCCAACGCCGTTGTTACCCCCGGAATAAAAATTGGGAGCAACGTTTTTATAAAAGCGGGAAGTTTGGTGAAAGAAGATGTTTTAGACGGAGCGGTGATATGAAGTACTTTTTATCTTCTCCCGACTTGAATGATGCTGATTTTCTGGGTTTAAAAAAACTATTTGAACCGCATCAAGAACAACACGTGAACCTTCCTGCCTTGGAGTTCGAGGGGATGCTGGATGCTTATTATGGTTCCAAATCCCTCTTGTTGCAATCGGGTACCGTAGCGTTTCAAATGCTTGCCGAGTTTTTTTCTTTTGAAGTCGTTTTTTGCCAGAATCTTACGTTCATTGCTTCCATTGCCCCTTTTGTTCAGAAAGGGGCGAAACCGGTGTTTTTAGGATCGGGCGAAGATTGGAACATCGATGAAATTTTTTGGGAAGATGTTGATCGAATGATGCAAGGCATCCAAGGAAAAGCTGCCATCGTTTTAACGCATTTGTACGGAAATCCGGCAAAAGCGGTTCTTTCGTGGCAGCATTTAAAGCAGAAGTACGGCGATCGGTTAATCCTTATTGAAGATGCTGCCGAAGCCGTTGGAAGTAGTTTGGATGGAAAGCCGGTGGGCACTTTTGGAGATTTTGGTGTGCTCAGTTTCAACCGAAATAAAATCATTACCTCTTCCGGTGGTGGTGCGTTGTTGTTCAATGGAGAACACGCAAATAAGTACGATTACGGTTTTTATTTGGCCACCCAAGCCCGGGAACAATTGCCGTATTACCAACACCAAGAATTGGGCTTCAATTGGAGAATGGGCGATTTAAATGCACAACTGGGAATTTCTCAATTTCAACAATTGCCACAGAAACTAACCCTAAGAAGAAGAAACTTCGACCTGTATTTCCAGGAACTCCATCCCCATTTTTCTTTTCAACCGGAATGCAAAACGGCCCTTTCCAATCGGTGGATTACTGCAATTCATCACCCGAATTTAGAGCCACAGAAAGCTGTTGAAGCCCTAAAATCTCAGGGAATAGAATCGAGGATGATTTGGAAACCCATGCACCTCCAACCCGTTTTTGAAGGTGCAACGGTACACACACGAAATTGGGAGGTGGAATTGTTTCAAACGGGAATTTGCTTGCCATCGGGAAGCAATTTGAAAGAAGATGCAGTTTTTCACATCATTCATCGGATAATCAACGCTGCGTTAACATAATTTTTGTAAGTTTGAACCATGATCGAGGCTTTCATTTTGCGATATACCAACAAGTTTGTATCCAGGTGGATCATTTTGCTGATTGATTTATTTCTGATTTCCTTTTCCTTCCTTTTCGCAAATCTGATTTTCAATACCGGCGACGTCATTTGGTTTTCTTGGGCGGTTTTCTTTGCTCAATTGCCCATTCTCCTCCTTGTTTATCTCGCTTCCTTTTTTTACTTCCAGTCGTTTTCAAGTGTTATTCGACATACCAACGTTCAAGATGCCATTAAAATTTTCAATGCCATTTTGGTGGCAACCTGCACCTTACTTCTTTTAACCGTTCTTGTTCAAAAAGTAGACGATTCCGGATCGATCTTTAATTTTCGATTGAGGGTTCTCACCATTCATTTTTTCTTTTCCCTCTTTCTCCTTGTATTTAGCCGATTGCTGATCAAAGCCGGGTTTAGCTACATTTCCAACATCAAGAATAAAATCAAGGCAGCAAAAGTGGTGATTTTCGGTGCGGGACAATCGGGGCTTCAAACCCTTGGGTCGCTCAAACAAAACAAAAGCCTTGGGTACAAGGTCGTTGCTTTTTTTGATGATAACTCAAACAAGGTGAATAAAACGCTGGAAGGAATTCCGGTGTACCATTCCGATGATTTATCGCCCGATCTTCTTCAAAAATTAGAAGCAGAAGTTGCCATCATTGCCGTTCAAAAAATTTCCAATACCAAGAAAAGTGCTCTGATCGATAAATTCCTTTCTGCTAATTTGGAGGTGAAAGTGGTTCCTCCCGCCGAAAAATGGCTGGATGGAAACATCGATTTAAAGCAGATAAAAAACGTTCGAATCGAAGATTTGTTGGAACGAGATCCGATTTCCTTGGATTCGGATCACGTAAAAAGGGAACTTCTCGGAAAAACGATTTTCATTACTGGAGCTGCCGGTTCCATCGGAAGTGAAATCTGTAGGCAAGTCATCCAATATCAACCGCGGTTTATCATTGCGTTTGACCAAGCAGAGTCGGCCTTGTACGATTTGGAATTTGAGCTGAATCGAAAAGGATACCAAGGTAAGTTTAAGGCCATCATTGGAGATGTAAACAAAACCTCCCGCGTTCGATACCTGTTTGATAAGTACCGCCCTGAAGTAGTTTTTCACGCCGCGGCTTACAAGCACGTTCCCTTGATGGAAAGCAATCCCTTCGAAGCCATTTGGGTAAACGTGATGGGCACCAAACAAATTGCCGATTTTGCGGTAGAGTTCAAATGCGAGAAATTCGTAATGGTCTCTACCGATAAGGCCGTTAACCCCACCAACGTGATGGGTGCTACCAAACGCTTGGCCGAAATGTACACCCAAGGACTCAATGCCCAACAACCGCATTGCCGATTTGTTACCACCCGTTTTGGGAACGTGTTGGGTTCCAACGGTTCCGTTATTCCCGTATTTAAAAAACAAATTGAAAACGGAGGACCCGTTACAGTTACTCACGAAGAAATTACCCGCTATTTCATGACCATCCCCGAGGCCTGCGAACTTGTTTTGGAAGCCGGAGCCATGGGCCGAGGTGGGGAAATTTACGTGTTCGACATGGGAGAAAGCGTAAAAATTATTGATCTCGCTCGAAAAATGATCAAACTATCCGGCCTTCGGTTGGGCGTTGATATCGAAATTCAAGTTACCGGATTGCGTCCAGGGGAAAAGTTATATGAAGAGCTGCTCTCCAACGAAGAAAATACCATTAAAACCCATCACCCCAAAATCATGGTTGCCAAAGTGCAAGACGTGCATTTTGATGGAATTCAGGGAGGCATCAATTACATCACCGAAATTCATAAGGAAGCAACCGATTTGGAGTTGGTGAAGGTGTTGAAAACACTGGTTCCCGAATTTATTTCCAACAATTCGATCTACGAAAAACTCGATTCACAAGGATCATGAAAGTACTAATCCTGTCGGGCGGAGGCGGAGAGCGGTTTTGGCCCCTTTCCCGACAAACGAAACCCAAACAATTTCTTCCCATTTTCGGTGGGAAAACCCTTTTTGAAGATGCATTGGAGCGGGCGGATGCCCTGGGCGCCGAGGTGGTCGTTGCCACCAATGCGAAACACACCCATTGGATCCAACAATTTGCGCCCAACGCCTTTCAAATTCACGAACCCGTAGGGCGCAATACCGCACCTGCCGTTGCTTTAGCGTGTTTTCAGTTTCCAACGGAAACGTTCCTCGTGCTCCCTTCCGATCACCTCATCCGATACCGAGATGGATTCCTGAACGCTTCCAACCGAGCCATTGAGCTCGCAGAACAAGGCTTCCTCGTTACTTTCGGACTCACGCCTGATTATCCTGAAACGGGGTACGGTTACATCGAAGCCGAAGGCGAAAGCGTTCATTCTTTCAAAGAAAAACCAACCTTCGAAACCGCTCAAGAATACATTTCCACCGGGAGGTATTATTGGAATGCAGGAATGTTCGCTTTTTCAGCCCAAACCTTTTTGGAAGAATGCCAAAAGCATGCCCCAGCATTGTACGAAACAACAAAGACCGCCTGGGAAAAAGCTCAAAAAACAGAACAGGTGCTGGCACCTCTAGAAAACGACATGAAGGAGATTCCTTCCATTTCCATCGATTATGCCGTGATTGAAAAAACGGATCGACTCCGAATGGTTCCCGCCTCCATGGGTTGGAGCGACCTCGGTAGTTTCGATGCCCTGGCCGACGAGTACGAAAAGAACGACCTTCCTTTGGAAACCGAACGCTTGGTTCAAATCGATGGAGAAAATAATTTCGTTTTTGCGCCCGGAACCGTGGTGGCAACCGTAGGAGTTTCGAACCTCCTCATCATTCAAACCCCCGATGCATTGTTGGTTTGCGAGAAAGGAAAAAGTCAACAAGTTCGCGCTGTGATGGAAGATTTGAAGTTGAACCTTCCCAGCATTACCCAATGAAAAAGATTCTTTTTTTCGCAATCGCTTGGTTCATCATTTTTGCGGCAAATGCTCAACCTTTTTTTCTGCTCTCCCGCTCCAGCGACCCCCAATATCGAATCAATTCCTTCATCTTTCACGATGATCTAACGTTCTTTTTTGAACCCTACGCCATCGCTTCGGATGACACCGAATCTTTAAAACAGAGTTCCCGCGCCCGGCATAGCATGTCGTACTTGTCTTACTTTAACCGAAATCGAACCAATCCCATCTCCAAAAACAAATGGGTTCAAAAAATTACTGATCACGAGCTCATTCAATTTGTAGATACCGATTATTGCATTCAGGTTTACCCTTTGGTTGATTTTTCGGCCGGACAATCCAGCCTTAAAGACAACCGATTATCTCAAAATACCCGCGGATTTTGGTTGTCGGGAGCAACACGGAAGTTTGGATTTACAACCACTTTTGCCGAAAATCAATCGTATTTGCCCAGTTTTTTAGATTCATTCCGAACCGTTTCAGGGACGTTGCCGGGGCAAGGTCCGGTAAAAAATTTTAAAGTGGGCGGCTATGATTATGCGTATGCCACCGGCGAACTCGCTTACAAGGCTGCCCATAATGTGCGATTGGCTTTCGGAAACGAACGCCAATTCATTGGCGACGGGTATCGCTCCCTCATTTTGAGCGATTTCTGTTCCCCATATCCGTATTTCAAGGCAGAATGGAAAATGGGCCCCATTCAGTACCGGTATCAAATTGCCCAAATGCATGATAGAACCGTTCCGAGCAATGTAAAACCGTTACCTACCAAATACCACGCCTTCCATTATTTGGATTGGAAAGTTACTCCAAAATGGAAAATTGGGGTGTACGATGCCATTGTTTGGGCTCGAGTTTCTCCATTTAATGGCACCATCCGGGGAATCGATTGGAACTACCTCAATCCGTTTGTCTTCTTTCGCCCTCTTGAATACAACAACCGAAGCGTTGACAATGCTTTTCTTGCGCTGAATACTTCTTACAACATCACGAGTAGGGTTCAAACCTATGGACAGCTTTTTTTGGATGAGTTCAGATTGTCGGATTGGCGTAAAAAAAATCAAAGTTGGACTCAGAAATTCGGCATTCAGGCGGGGGTAAAAGGATTCGTGAATTTTAAGAATAACCGAAATCTATTTGGACTCCTGGAATACAACGTGGTACGGCCATTTACCTATTCGCACCAGTACCCCGTTCAGAATTATAGCCATGCCAATGCTCCGTTGGCCCATCCACTGGGTGCTAATTTCCACGAACTACTAGGCCAAATTCAGTTGACTCAGAATCGATTCCAAACCAATCTTTGGTTTTCCAATAGCGTTCGTGGAAACGATACCTCTTCGGCTTCTTTGGGCGGAAATATCTTCAAAAATTACAATTTGCGAGCTGCCGATGAGGGGAATTTCCTAACCCAGGGAAATGCTCAAAACATAACGCACCTCCGGTTTTCCATGGCTTACATCGTTAACCAAGGGAATAACCTTCGGGTTGAATTGACCTACGGTTCCCGTACAGCCCAATCGCCAACTCAGGCTCCTGTGACAGAAAATTACTGGAGCTTTGGAATTAAAACCGCCATTTTTTACCGCCCATCCGATTTTTAATGAAAGAACTTGTTTACGGGATTATCCAAGACAATGTGGTGATTGCAAACAAACACCAAGCCATTCAATATGCCTCGATTTCTGATGCGATACCTCGTTCAAAAAATTGGGCCGATTTCATTCGTTTAACCTCCCAAGAAACCTACGAAGAAGTTGTGTTTCGAATTTTAGAGGTTCTGGAGTTCGAACAGCTTTTCCCTCATTTTTTGATGGGCGAAAGTTTATCCAATTACGTGCCTGGCTTGGAGCTGCCACTTCCAGAAGATGAGTTCTCGGTGGAACTGTTGCCCGGATTTGAAGAAGGGGAGTTTTTCCCGAGGTTTGAGGAAGAAATCCTATCGTGGTTGCCCGAAGAAATTTTTCAGGAAATGGGAAAAGTGGAAGAGCTAGAAAACGATGCCTTCCGCTATCGAATTCTTCCCGAGTCCATTCAGTTGGTGATCCAAAGTTTAGAATCTTTGGGTTTTTCGATCGAAGAAGATGCGCCACTCATTTTGAAAGCCCAAGGACATGAAGTTCCTTCTGCATGATAATTTCGACTCTTTTACCTACCTTCTAGCCGATTATTTCCTTCGGTTAGGGGCCGATTTACAGGTGGTTAACAACCAGGAGCAACTTCCTTCTTTGGAAGCGTTCGATGGATTGATTTTATCACCGGGCCCCGATCGCCCTGCTGATGCAGGGAATTTAATGGAAGTGGTGGAACGGGCAGCGGACCACCAAATCCCTACTTTTGGAGTTTGTTTGGGCCATCAGGCCATGGGTGAATTCCTTGGTGCATCGCTGGTTCTTGCCCATGAGCCCATGCACGGAAGAACGTCTCCCCTTCAACATGGGCAAGTTGGAATTTTTCAAGATCTTCCCAATGGCTTTTCCGTAATGCGGTACCATTCCTTGGTATTGAAAGAAAAGACGAATTCTTTTTCGGTGGAAGCGGTAACGCCCCAGGGAGAAATCATGGCGATTCAAGCAAAAAACCTTCCCTGGTGGGGCGTGCAATTCCATCCTGAAAGCATTCAAACCGATTTTGGCTTGAAAATCATCGAAAACTGGATGGTGCAAACTTCAAAAAATTAATACCTATATTTACACTCAGAAACCAACTTACTATGTCGTATACGATCGTTGAAGAAAAAGAATTCCGTTATGTAGATGTTGGAGAAGGTCAACCGTTGGTGCTTCTGCATGGACTTTTTGGCGCGCTGAGCAATTGGCAAGGTGTGATCGATAAGTTCAAAGAAAATTACCGGGTTTTCATTCCCATTCTTCCATTATATTCGCTTCCTCTACTCAACACCAACGTGCCAAATTTGGCCAAATATGTTGATAAAATATTGAAGTTCAAGGGAATAGAAAATGCCGTTTTGATCGGTAATTCCTTGGGCGGCCACGTTTCTTTGTTGTACATCATTAACCATGCGCCCAAATATTGTGGCTTGGTTTTAACCGGAAGCTCGGGCTTGTACGAAAACGGCATGGGCGGTTCCTACCCCAAAAGAGGCAGTTACGACTACATCAAAAATAAAACCGAAGAAACGTTTTTTAATCCCGAAACGGCTACCAAAGAATTGGTGGATGAAGTTTTTGATATTGTAAATGATCGAAATAAAATCATTCGAGTTTTGGCCATGTCTAAAAGCGCCATTCGTCAAAACCTTAGCCAAGAATTGAACGTCATCAACCAGCCAACGCTGTTGATTTGGGGGAAGAACGACATTGTTACTCCGCCTGAAGTTTGTGAAGAGTTCCATAAATTGATTCCCCAATCTGAAATTGCGTGGGTGGACCGTTGCGGTCATGCCCCCATGATGGAATATCCAGATCTATTCAACGATATTTTAGCCGATTGGCTCACCAAAAAGGGATTATGATCGCCAAAGAAATTCTCGATCAACGCATCGTCGCCGCCAAACCTGAAGAACTCATCAAGGAAGCGGCGATTCGTTTTTTAGGCCATAACCTCGGTCATATTCCGGTTGTAGAATCGGAACATTTGGTTGGGTTATTATCGATCGAGACCATGTTGGAAGACGGGTTACTTGAAAAAGAATGTGCCTATGCACTTTCGCCCACCATCATTCCTCAAACCCATCCCAATGCCCCCCTTTCCAAAGTTTTCGGGCCCATGATGGGACAACACCTCACCGTTTTGCCCGTGGTTAACGCCGACGAGAAATACGTGGGATGCATTACCACGGCCAGCTGGTTATCTTTCCTTCAAGAAAGTCCTTCCTTGTTATCGGAAGGCGGATTGATCATTTTAAAAATGGGTGTTCACGATTACATGCCGAGCCAATTGGCCCGGATTTGCGAGTCGGAAAACGCTCGATTGGTTCACCTTTCCTGCAGTGATCCCGATGCCGATCTCAACATCGAGGTAACGTTGAAGGTAAACCTAAGTCACATGGAACCCATTCGCAGCGCCATGGAACGTTTCGATTACCAAGTTTTATCGGTTATTCAAGCCGCTGAAATGGATGAATTCCTGCACGATCGTTGGAAAAATTTAGAGAATTACCTCAATATCGAATGAACATCGCCCTCTACAGTCGAAAACTAGAGCCGAAAAACAACGAAATCATTCGCAACTTGGTTGAAGCCTTACAAAATAGAGGCGCAACGTTGTTTTTTCATCAGCATTTTTCAGACCTCTTTCCCTCCGAATCAACGGTTTTTACTGAGGCACTGCCTCCTAAAACAGAATTGGTATTGTCGTTAGGCGGTGATGGAACCGTTTTGGAAACGGCCATGCTCGTGAAGAATTCAGGAATCCCTGTTTTGGGCTTGAACTTCGGAAAAATGGGATTTTTGGCAGCCCAAAACGATTCGTTTGAAGACATTGCCCAAGCGTTGGTGGATCGCAATTTCCAATTGGAAAGCCGAAGTCTCATCGAATTGATTACCCCCAACGGGTTGTTTCCGAACTTCCCGTTTGCATTGAATGATTTAACCATTCTCAAAAAAGATCGGGCTTCCATGATTGGGGTGCACGTATCGGTGAATGGCCAACGCCTCAGTACCATTTGGGCCGACGGAATCATTGTGGCCACCCCTACCGGCTCAACCGGATATTCGTTGAGTTGCGGAGGTCCCATCGCTTTCCCCGACAGCCCCATTTTTATCATTTCTCCCATTGCACCCCATCAACTCAATGTTCGTCCCGTGGTGGTTCCCGATCATGCCGAAATTGAGTTGAGCTTCAAAGAGAAGAACATTCAGTTCGCAGCTACCCTCGATTCCAGAACCGAGTGGTTCGATTCCAACATCACGTTGAAGGTTAAAAAGGCCGATTTCCATTTCCGTTTGGTGCGTTTGCCGTGGGAAAATTTCCCAGAGAACATTCGCAAAAAATTGCAATGGGGAATCGATATCCGAAATTAAACTGCCATGATTTTCAGAAACAACCATTTCCAGGTGCCTTCTACCCCAGATGTGCTGGTTTACGATGCCTTCATCCCTGAAAATCCCAAAGGAGTCATTTTGTTTATCCATGGGTTCAAGGGATTTAAAGATTGGGGAGCGTGGAATGCTTGTTCCGAGGCTTGGATGAAAGAAGGTTGGGCGGTATTAAAATTCAATTTTTCCCACAACGGTACGGGTCTTGAGGAAACGCAAACGTTTGTTCATCCCGAAAAATTTCGAAAGAATACCTACAGCCGAGAACGGATCGAAACCTTGGCGTTTCTTGATTTTATTCGTTCTGGAGAGGTTTTTCCGGTGTTGCGCAAGTTGCCGCTATTCGTTATTGGGCATAGCCGAGGTGCGGGTGCGGCCATCAATGCGGCAAGTCATCCATCTGTCAAAGGAATCGTAACCTGGGCGGGAATCAGCAAGTACAACCGATGGGGGGAAGAACAGCGGCAACGTTGGGAAATCATGGGATCCATGGAAATCATCAACCAACGAACCGGAGAGTCGTTGCCTCTCGATATCGATATATTGCAAGATTACCAACGGAATAAAAACATCCTTCGCATCAAAACAAATGTTCAAAGGATGCTCAAACCCATGCTGATCATTCATGGTACTGCCGATGAGGCCGTTTCTTGGGAAGAAGCATTGAGGTTGAAAAAATGGAATGCCCATGCAGACTTGCATTTGGTTGAAGGCGCCAATCATGTGTTTGGAGCATCCCATCCTTGGAATTCTGAAGAACCGCCCCACGCCTTGAAGGGTGTTGCCGAGAAAACGATCCGATTTTTCGAGAACGTTAAACTCCCGAAATTTCCTTAATTTTTGCGATGGAAATGGGTTTTTCTAAATAACCCGTAATCAAAGGATACGACAATCCTTTTTCCCGATCACGTTCGTCGATGGAGGAGGTAACGAAGTAAACCTCTGAATTCGAAAAATGGGTGGAGGGAAGCTTTTGAAAAGCATCCAACAACTCAAAACCATTGATTTCCGGCATGCGGATATCGATCAAAAAAATGCAATCGTTGAAGGGAGCCGCATGAATGGCTTCCAATGCTGCCTTACTGCTCTGAAAAACTTGGATGTTCGCGTCGGCAGCAACTTGCCGGATAACGGCTTGATGCAGGAAATTGAAAATTTCATCGTCATCAATCAAAACAAATGGCTTCATGGGTGTCATACCGATTTTAAAGGTAATGAAAAAAGCATTAGCCTAGTTCAACGAGAAACTTACTTCACCAGTTTAATGAGGCCCGATTTCTCTACTTTGAAGCCATTGCAATACGTGGCCTTCAGGTCGAAAAAGTATGAACTGTCGTACAGCGCACCCCCACTCAATTGGGAATCACCTTTCCACGCTTCTTTATGATTTTTCGAACGGAAAACCACCTGCCCCCAACGGTTAAAAATCACCAACAAATAATCGTCGGGTTGGTCGGCATTGGGAATGGGTTGAAATTCGTCGTTCGCGCCGTCGCCATTGGGCGTAATCACGTTGTACAATTCTTTGCCGCACTCGTTCATCAATACATCAATCGAATCGATTTGTTCGCAGTCCAGCGAATCTTTCATTTTCAAGATGTAAATCCCTGATTGGTCGGGCTTAATGAGCGGATTTGATCCAGAGCCAGCCCCCGACCATTCGTAATCTTTACCGGTAATGCTCGGCTCCAATTTAAGGGTAGAATCGGTCTTGCAGAAGCAAGCTGCTGCCGGTAAAATATCTTGTTTTATGGAAGATAGGCGAAGGTTTTGATCGAGAGAATCGACAATGTTGCACGTGGAAGAATCAATGGCAACCAAACGAACCACGTACGCACCCGAAGTATCGAACTTTAACGTTGGATTGGGCAAATTGGAAACCGAATCGCCATTCTGGTACCAAATGTACTTGGTGTTGAATCCTGCGCCCGTACAATTGGCCAAATAAGTAATGTTCAATGGGGCGCATCGGGTTAGGTTGCCATTCGCAAAAAAATCAGCATCCAACACCTTATCCTTGATTCGAAAAACAACCGACAAGCTATCCCGATTGGAACAAGGGCCACCAGCCGAATCCCAAACCACCAATTTCAGGGTGTAATAACCCGGAAACGGGATGATGAATTGGGGTTCGAAAGCGGTATCGGTGCGCAGGTTCGTGCCACTGGTAAACGTCCACAAGTACTTCAACGTATTGGGTCCAATGGACGTGTTTTTCGGTTTCAACGCTACGGGCGGACAAAGGGCTTTGGTAGAATCGATTTCGAAGCCCGCACGAATCAATGCCGCAGATCTGAAATCGAATTTAAATACCACCATGTTGCAATTTCCCGAACTATCTCTTCTCGACCATGCACCGGGTGTGGTTGGAAAATCGGCCACTGGCGTTCCGCAGCTCGCACAAACCGAATGGTACATGATGCCTTTTTGATCGAAACGGGAGGTTCCTCCATCCACGTGATCGGCACTCGAATTGCCTCCGAAGTAGCTGCCAAACAATAGCGAAGAAGCATTCTGACCCAAGGCCATCAAATAAAAATCGGAACTATCGGTGGTGGTTTGAAAAGCATTTTTCAAGGGTAAATCGTACGTTCTTCCAACCCTGTTGTTGGAAAGTTGATTGTCTCGACCACCCCACCCGGCCAGGTAAATGCGACCGCAAGAATCAACTTCAAAAGCCGTGGGTGATAAGTTTGGCCCCAGCTGATTGCCACTTCCGAAAGCCGTTTGCCAAACCAGCGTATCGAGGTTTGGATTTACTTTTCCAACCCATTGCTTGGAGTTTCCTTGGTTGTAGCATCCAGGGGTTGGAACAATATTCCCCTCGGTTTGGGCAAAGTAATAAATGCTTCCCGCTCCATCAGCCCGAACAAAAAATACCTGGTCGTAAGCCGATGTTCCGATGTAGGTGCTTCGGGAAATCGAACGACCGTTTTTCAAGATTCTGCAGATGTACCCTTCCATACCACCGTGAGAAGTGGTAGCAATCACGTTGGGAGTGGTAGGAAAATCGGAACTTTTGGTTCCTCCAGAAATAAAAATGCTGCTATCGTCGTGTACGAAGATGGAGTAAACGGCATCTTCCGCAGTTCCACCAACATAACCGCTCCAAACAAGGCGAGTAAGGTTGCTATCCATCCGAAATACCACCCCATCTTGAAGTCCCCCGTACGTTAAATCAAAGGAGTTGCTAACTGGAAAATTGGCGCTTCGGGTAGAAGTGGCAACAAATACGTGACCGGAATCGTCCAATACAATCTCCCCGCGTTGGTTATCTCCGTAATTGTAATTGAGGAAATTGGGGTTGTTGTTTTCTACGATACTGGCACCGTTTACCCCGTCTTCACCGTTTCCGCCAACGTAAGAGGAGGAGAGCAATCGGCCTTGGGCGGAAATTTTTAAAACCACCACATCCGTCATTCCGTTGTGAGACGTGTCGTAACAACGGGCAACCTTGGGAAAATTTCCGGAACTACTTCTTCCTAAAATGTACAAATTCCCAGCGGTATCGGTCACCAACGAAGTGGGTTGATCGCTGGCATTTCCCCCAATGTAGGTAGAGTAGCCCAAGGCACTTCCGTTTTGAATGAATTTCGAAATAACGATGTCGTCTTGTCCGCCCTGAAAAACATTTTGAATGGGGCCAAGAGTGGGGTAACCGTTCGGATTAAGGGAGCCTTGAAAGAAAACGATTCCTCCACCGAAAGCATTCCCATCCCGATCGTAGGTGGCGGTGTAGCCCCAATTGTCGGCTTTTGAACCCGAATAGGTGGAGAAGAGCAACAACGGATCGATGATTCGGGTAGTCGAGGTGATGCTTTTCCCTTTCAACTTGAATCGTACGGAATTGCCTTCAACCTGAAATTGACATGGAAGTTCTTTGTTTCCAGAAGATTGAACCTCAAAGGCAATCGGTTTATTTTCCTGAACGAGATTCACCGAAGTGGGAATGATCAACGTTCCTTGTCCTCCTTTTTTGGGTGTTGCCCCCTCGAATCGGAATTCAATGTTGGAAGCATCAGCTCCTGGATGAAGAACAAGATTGTACTTTAAAAAACCACCTTCGGATAACAATTGAAGATCGATGTTGGTATAGATGTTGTGCAAGGTCATTTCGCCTACTGGTCGAACATCTTCGCCCTTTCGCTCACCCAGATAGTAATTGAGGGCTTCGTTCCATTCGTTTTTTGATGAAAAATGAGTTGCCCCCGAACTGTTTTGAAAGTGAATTTTGTAGGTGTGCCCCGGTACTTTAAAATCGGGATTGTTGCGTTCCTTGTGTTTTTGCCGATAGGCATCCAAATCGAAGAAAGAGAACACCAATCCGTCTTTTTCGATGTACAACCGTCCGCCGGCCAAATCGGCTTCAGCCAGAATGTTGGGCGCCCATTGTCCTTGGTTGGGAATAAATTTGATGGGGCTTTCTGCCCATGCCCCAAACGGGAGAGCGAGCAGCCAAAAGAGGAAAAATTTTCTCATTGAAACCACGTTACGAAGATAGAAACGTTTTGTTGTTGAAAAGGTAATCGTCAATAATTAAACTTCATTTTTTACCTTTGAAAAAAAAAGTCATTATGAGTACATTTTTTCCTACCCAAGCCGATGTTCAACGCGAACAGGCTCGTTTCATCACCAAAGTTTTCGGCTGGATGTCGGTCGCACTTGCCATTACCGGCGCCATGGCCATGTACACCGCCACGAGTGAAAGTTTGCTTTCTTTTGTTTTTGGAAGCAAAATTACCTTTTTCGGGCTGATCATTCTCGAATTGGTATTGGTTGGCTTCCTTTCAGCCCGCATTCGTCGCATGAACGCCACCACTGCCACCGCCATTTTCGTTGGATACTCCTTGCTGAATGGATTAACCCTTTCCAGCATTTTCTTGGTTTACACCTCCAGTTCCATCGCAACCACCTTTTTTATTACCGCAGGAACCTTCGCCGTTTTCGCTTTGGTTGGTTACACCACCAAGACCGATTTAACCCGTTTGGGTTCGTTGTTGTTCATGGCCGTGATCGGAATCATCATCGCTTCCGTGGTGAACATGTTCTTGGGATCCAGCCAGTTGGATTACATCATTTCCTTTGTAGGGGTATTGGTGTTTACCGGATTGGTGGCGTACGACACCCAAAAAATTAAGGAGATGAACATCATCGGAAACGAAGGGACCGATGAAGACCGAAAAGAAGCGATCATGGGAGCTCTCACGCTTTATTTGGATTTCATCAATTTGTTTATTTTCTTGCTTCGTCTTTTTGGAGACCGAAAGTGAAACCAATGAAAAAAATCTTATTCACTGCCTCCGCTTTGTTCGGAGGCTTTTTTTTGTCGGCGCAAACCCCCGATTCCGACTCACTAGCTACCGTTCGCATTTTCAACGAGGTGTTGGCCAAGGGAGAAGCGTACGAAAACCTGAGGGTTTTATGCAAATCGGTGGGCCATCGGCTATCGGGTTCCCCCCAAGCGGCTGCTGCGGTGGAATGGGGAAAACAGGCCATGGTGAAAGCCGGCTACGATACCGTCATCCTTCAGCCTGTTAAAGTACCCAAATGGGTGAGGGGAAAGGTAGAGAAGGCAACCCTTCATCAAACGAACGGAGAAAACCTTGCACTCACCGTGAAAGCGCTCGGAATGAGTGTGGGAACTCCGGCGCTTGGAATTACGGCCGAAGTGGTGGAAGTGTACAACCTCGATACCCTGAAAACCTTTAAGAAAGATGCTTTGAAGGGAAAAATTGTATTTTTTAATCGACCCATGAATCCGCATCATTTCAGTACGTTCATGGCGTATGGTGGATGTGTGGATCAAAGGGGAGGAGGAGCCATGGCCGCCGCTCCGTTTGGGGCAGCTGCGGTTTTGGTACGCAGCATGACGCTCATGCACGACGATCATGCCCATACCGGATCGATGCGTTACGACCCCAAAGGGGTTAATATTCCAGCCGCAGCCTTGAGTTTGAACGATGCCGATGCCTTAAGTGCCGCTTTGAAAGGATTTCCCAGTTCCAAGGTTACGCTGCAATTGAGCTGCCACCACGAGGATTCGGTGTGGAGCAATAACGTGATTGGGGTGATTCGCGGACGGGAAAAGCCGGAAGAAATTGTAACGGTGGGCGGGCATTTGGACAGTTGGGATGTGGGCGAAGGCGCCCACGACGATGGAGCAGGATGTGCGCAAAGCATGGAGGCCGGCCGTTTATTGATTCAATTGGGATTGCGGCCGAAGCGAACCGTTCACGTGGTGTTGTTCATGAATGAAGAGAACGGGGCTTGTGGAGGAGTGGAGTATGCTCGGGCCGCTAAGCGGAATGGAGAGAAGCATTTTTTCGCCATTGAAAGCGATGCCGGCGGTTTTTCGCCGAGGTATTGGGGTGTTACCGCCGATGATCCGAGTTGGAGAACAGATCTCGATCGTTGGAAAAAGTACTTCAGTTGGTACGGCATCGACCAAGTGTTGGGAAGTGGCGGTGGGGTAGATATCGGTCCGCTTCGCGATGCGTACAAGATTCCCACCGCCGGTTACTTGCCCGATAGCCAACGGTATTTCGATGTTCACCATGCCGACTCCGATGTTTTTGAAGCGATTCATCCACGGGAGTTGCATTTGGGAGCCGGGCATTTGGCGCTGATGCTTTATTTGGTGGGGAATAGGTGATTGTAAATAAAAATTAAACTTTTGGACTTAATTTAGAATCGCTAAAATAAAAATCCAATGAAAAACGCGGTTTTACATGTTCCCAACCCATGTTCGCAGGAATGGAATAAAATGACTCCTCAGGAAAAAGGGCGTTTTTGCGGTTCTTGCAACAAAACGGTGGTTGATTTTACCAAAATGGAGAACGAGGAAATTCTTTCCTATTTGAAGAATCAGCCTGGAAAGACGTGTGGTTATTTTTTACCCCATCAGGTAGAAGTGAAAAGGCCGAAGCACCACCAGTTTTTGTTGAATTGGTACGAAAATACCCAAAATGGAATTAAAACGCGTTTTTTACGAAACGTTTCTTTGGCCTTCATTGCTTTATGCATGACGTTGGTGGGTTGCAATTCCCCCAGTACAACCGGAGAAATTGAGCCGCCATCGGATTCCTTGGAGAATGAAGTTCCTTTAAATTATGATTCTTCCAGAACAGCTAAGGAAAATAACATCATTGGAGAAACGATGGCTGTTTACGAAAATAAATCAACCAAGGTAGAAAAAGTAGAAACGAATATTTTAGGAGATATCGTTTTGGACCCGATTGAGAATGATTCCGTAAAAACGGTTTCCCCGAGGTCTTCGGAAACGAAAAAAGAGGGATAAAGGCCCCTTCTCGAGTGGTACGTTGCTCTCGATACTTTCCCTTCCTTCGTCGGGAAAACTCGAGGAGCGCCTCGTTTCCCCGTTCCTCGAGTGGTACGTTGCTCTCGATAAATCCCGACGCATGTCGGGACACTCGAGCAACGGGTATTGGTCCTCGAGGGATAAAAACAAAGATTTGGTATTTGGGAGCGGGCAACTCCGGTGCCTGAGGCCCTCGAAGGCACCACACCATCCCCTACCCAATTGTCCATTAATTTTTGAAAAACAAACCACAACAAACACGATATTGCAAATTTATTTTTTACATTTGTATGAAATATAAAAAGCAATGAAACACCTCCTAACCCTCGCCCTCCTTGTGTGCCTTGGCACCTTCGCCAGCGCCCAAATTCCGAGTTACGTTCCTACCAACGGATTGGTGGGTTGGTGGCCTTTCAACGGCAACGCCAACGACGAAAGCGGAAACGGCAACCACGGTACGGTGAACGGAGCCACCTTGGCTGCGGACAGGTTTGGAAATACGGGGAAGGCGTATAGTTTTGATGGGAGTGGAGATTATTTGAATATTGCTTATTCTTCAACAATTAGTCCTATTATCGGCACAGTATCTGGCTGGCTAAAAACCTATTCGAGCATTCCACAGCAATCCTTAATTTTTGGTCAATCTCATGGAAGACCACAACTTTTTGTAAATAATGGAAAAGTTTACATAGGATGGGGGGCAACTCAAGGATTTGCAAATTGTGCATCCATTACTTCAGTAGACAATGGACAGTGGGTCCATGTTTTGGGTATTTTTTCTACAAACTCTTTTTCCATTTATGTTAATGGAGTTTTAGAATCGAGTAATTCAACCAATTTAATTCAAAATTCCTGTAATGCCCCGCTTCAAATTGGCGGTTTTTTAGTTTCAACATCATGTGGTACAAATGGGTCAAATGGTCAGTTTTTCAACGGCCTCCTCGACGACATCGCCATCTACAACCGTGCGCTTTCTCTCGCCGAAGTGCAGCAATTGTACCTCGGAAATAGCTCCAACACCGCTGCCGCTACCGTGCCCGGCAAAATCCACTACCAAGGTCTGGCCGTAGGCGCAAACGGAAAACCCATCAAAAGCAGCACCGTAGGTTTGCGCCTCTCCGTACTCGATAGCTTGCCCAACGGCATTACCCTTTACACCGAAACCCAATCGGTAAGCACCGACGCTGCGGGGATTTTCTCGACTTACCTCGGTGGAGGAACGGCCACGGCGGGAACGTTTGCCAACATCCCTTGGGCGAACGGAAACAACAAATTTTTAAAGGTAGAAATGGATGCCCAAGGGGGAACCAACTACCAAAACATGGGATCCACCCAACTCGTGAGTGTGCCGTATGCGTTGCATGCCGGGAGCGCCCAAAGGGCCTCAGAACTTGTAGATAGCGCTGGCAACGCTTACCAAATTAAAATCGTGAACGGACAGCCCACATTGGTGTCCGCCCCCGGAAACGTTTCCATCCCCGCCCCCTTCGCCTGCGGACAATCCGTCACCTATGCCGGCGAAAGCTACCCCACTGTTCAAATTGGTTCGCAGTGTTGGTTCCAGAAAAACGTTAATGCAGGAAGCATGGTATTGGGCGCGAACGACCAAACCAACAACGGTGTTTTGGAGAAGTACTGCTATGATAATGACTCTGCCAATTGTGCTGTTTTTGGAGGTATGTACCAATGGGCGGAAGCGGTGCAGTACCAAAATGGGGCGAGCAATACCACTTCACCCAGCCCAGCCTTTACGGGAAATGTAAAAGGAATTTGTCCGACGGGCTGGCATGTGCCGAGCGATGGGGAATGGTGTACGTTGACGACGTTTTTGGATTCGACGGTTAATTGTAATTCAATTGGTTGGAGTGGAACAGGAATAGGAGGAAAGATGAGGTCAGTAAATGGACTTTGGTTCACTAATGTATCTAGCGGTGCAATCACAAATAGTAGCGGATTTTCTGCAGTTCCTAATGGTAATCGTGATAATCAGGGAATTTTTGGAGGTGTAGGAGGAAATGCCTTTTTCTCGACTGCTTCTGAAAGTTCAAATTTTGAAGTCTATAATCGCAGTTTTTATGTTCCCTTTCCAACTATTGCAAGAAATAACCATCCAAAGTCATCTGGAATCGCCGTCCGATGCCTGAAAGATTAATTGGCGTCCCTCTCGAAGGCACCGCCCGAACCTTTTAAAGGTGGCGAAAACTTATGAATCGCACTTGGGTCCGAAAAAATTGAGCTGTGACCCGTCCTAAAAAAAGTTTACAGTTTAACTTTTGTTTTTAGTGATTGTCCTGGTACAAATTTACATTTAATTTTTTATCCTAAAATAGGTTTACAACTTTCATTTTCCAGAGATGGTTTTGCATCCTTTTTGTAATAGTTTTTCCAAAGTCTTTTTACCTCAAATGCAATTTGATTTTCATGAATTTCAGTTGGAAGTGCATGGTTTAAACTAGCATGTGGCCGATCGTTGTTGTATAGATTTACAACTGCTTTCAAAACAGTTCTGGCATGATTTAAATTCTCAATGTTGTAATCAAACAAATATTCTCCTTTGATGATTCCATTGAGGCGCTCGGCGATGGCATTTTCCAAAGGATCTCCATTTTCAGTCATTGATATCTGTATTTGCTTTTTCTTGAGTGCTGACACATATTTTGAACTACAGTATTGTGTGCCTCTATCAGAATGATGAATGAGTCCACTATGTCCTGGCTTTAAAGTCTTCATCGCCATTTTCAAAGCCTCTAAAGTTTCAACAGCTTCCATGTTATCCGCAACTTGATAGCCTACTATTTTTCTTGAGTAAGCATCGGTTATGAAACTGATATAACAATGACCATTTTTGGTTTTCCAATACGTCAAATCACTAACCCAGATGTGGTTTGGACCCATCGGTTCAACATCTCTAATCAAGTTTGGATACTT